>JBKPMA010000104.1:0-3560 GCA_046731935.1 Acidobacteriota bacterium | reverse complement strand
GCTGTATGCGATGCCCGCGCGAGCGGGTGCCTTCCGCGACATTCTCGAGGGGACGAACGATCTCGAGAAACTCGGTAAGTATGCGGCCGGACCTGGCTGGGACGCCTGCACCGGCCTCGGATCGCCGAACGGCGTCAAGCTGCTCGAAGCGTTGGCAGACTGAGGATGGTGCAGGCGGACGCAGGCGTCTACCGCTGACTGCATCCGCCTCTACACTCGCCGATGTGGAGACCGCATAGGCGGACGCAGGCGTCTACTGTGACTGCATCGGCCTCTACATCACCGATGTGGAGGCGGGGTCATTCACGCCCGTCGTCCGATGCACCCCGCCTTCAGGCAGTGACTGCCGGACGAATGTTCGCGTTCAACGCGAACAGATTCTCGGGATCGTACTTCGCTTTGATCTGTGTGAGCCGCGCGAAGTTTTCGCCATAGGCCAGGCTGACGCGATCGTCACCTTCGTCTTCACCCAGCTCGTTGACGTAGACCCCACCGGGCACGAACGGCTGGATCTGCTCCCAGGCCGCCCGCACCCACGCGATGTTCTGCGCGTTCAGCGACGGATCGGTCCAGAGCGCATAGATCCCCATGTGAATGCCGCTCCGATGTGGATACGCGGTCGCGGTCCGAGCAACCCGCGTCGCGGCGCCGTGAATGGGATAGAGCAGGATCGACGACTGGGGTGAGACGACGCGCGAATAGATGTCAATGGCAGCGTCGATCAGTCCGTCGCTCAGTGCCGGAACGAAGTCGGCCTTCCAGTAGTTCAGCACGTGCGCCGGCATGGCCGCCTCGAGCAGGGCCTGCAGGCCGAGATACGGAATCGGTCCGAGCACGTCCAGCACAGGCGGGCCGAACGCCTTGATCGGCGCGACGGCGCGTTCGCCCTCCTCGACCGATCCGACATGCGCCGCGGCCATCGCGCACAACTGGTGCCCGTTCGGTCCGGTGAGGAGCACGGCGGCGACCGTCAAGTCGTCCGGAGCCGTCGCCGTCAAGTCACGGTAGAACCGCAGCACGTCGCGCGCGCGTTCGATGGGATGCATCACCAGACCGCCCACGACCATGGGTCCGATCGGATGCAGCTGATATTCGAAGGCGGTGACGACGCCGAAGTTGCCGCCACCGCCGCGGATCGCCCAGAAGAGGTCGGGATTCTCGCTCGCACTGGCGTGGACGGTCTGGCCGTTCGCGAGCACGAGATCGGCGCCGATCAGATTGTCGACGGTCATGCCGTGACGTCCGCCGAGCCATCCGAACCCGCCGCCGAGCGTGAGTCCGGCAATACCGGTGTCGCCGACCGTCCCTCCTGTGGTCGCGAGGCCGTGCGCTTGCGTGGCGATGTCAAAGTCTGTCCAACGGGCGCCTGGCTCGGCGAGGGCCGTACGCTTCTCCGGATTGACGGTCACCGCCTTCATCTCGGCAAAGTCGATCACGATGCCGCCGTCACAGGTCGCCTTGCCCGCCACGTTGTGGCCGCCACCGCGTACTGCGATCGGTACCTTGTGCTCGCGCGCCCAGTTCACGGCCACGACAACGTCGGCGACTGTACGGCAACGAGCGACCACGCCAGGGTAGCGATCGATCATCGCGTTCCAGACACGGCGCGACTGCTCGTACTCGGGGTGGTGCGCCGTCACGAGCGTGCCGGAAAAATGCTGCCGCAGTGCCGCAACGTCGGCGTGATCCAGTGACATATGGGGCTGCCTCCCTCGCAGGCAGCCATCGTATCAACTTGTCAGACCGTGCGCACCAGCGGGTCGCGCACGTGGGATGCCGCGTGCGCCTCGACGCCGACACCGGCCTCGGTCAGGCGTGCGAGCGTGAAGCCGGCGATTGCCATGGCGACGTCTCGGACCGCGATGTCGAAGAAGTGTCCGGTCGTCACGAGGTTGAGTGCGATGCCCAACAGCCACAGCGCGACCACATACCCGCCGAGTCGGGTATATCCCGCAAGCAGGACGATTCCGACCGCCATCTCCACGACGCCGACGATGTGCATGAACGCCGCGGCGCTCATCGGCAGGATGGCTGTGGCGAGAGGGCTGAGGTAGCCCGGCCAGTCGGCGAGTAGATTGAAGTACTTATCGAGGCCTGCGAGGAATGCGATGCCTCCGAGCCCCACCCGAAGCGCCCACCACGGCGTCGTCAGCCGTTCAGTATCCATGTGTTCCTCCTTGTTCATGAGAGCGATGGGGCTGCGAAACGTGACAGCGGCTGGCTCTGCAACCAAATCGGAGTCACACTCTCTAATAGGTATGGAAAGGGCTCAGCCAGTAGCTTCCGTCACGGTCCCTGGTGGTACCACATTGCCGGATGCAGAAATCATCGAGCGCATCCTCGCGGGCGAGCGTGCACTCTTCGAGATCCTGATGCGCCGGCACAATCAGCAGCTGTATCGCGCGGCGCGAGCAGTCGTCAACGACGAGTCCGAAGTCGAAGACATCCTGCAGCAGGCGTATTTCAACGCGTTCACGCACCTGCACCAGTTCGAGGACCGCGCGCGGTTCTCTACATGGATGACGCGTATCGTGCTGAACGAGGCCTTCGCCAGGCGCCGGAAGCGGCAACAGCTGGCCGGATTTGCTGAACACCACCTCGGCGACCACGATGGGGAGATCATGGAGGCGACCGCATCACAGCCGGATCCCGAACGGCAGGCGTACTCGCAGGAGCTGCGGCGGGTCCTCGAAGACGCCGTGGACGCGCTTCCGGAGACCTACCGTACGGTGTTCATGCTGCGAGACATCGAGGGGCTGAGCACAAGTGAAACCGGTGAAGGCCTGGGCCTTGGCGACGAGGCCGTCAAGACCCGGCTGCATCGAGCGCGGGCGATGATTCGCCGCTCGGTGACGTCCAGAATCGGCGATGCCGCCGGCCAGGCGTTCCCGTTCTACGCTCCGCGCTGCGACCGGGTGGTCGCCGCCGTTCTCGCGCGCATCGACCAAGTGCCTCTCTGACAGCATCGGGCCCGGCATGAGCGGCGTGGTACACTCCGCGCGCCTACCATGGCCGCTCGCGGACTCAAGCCATCAGTCGCGCTCCTGATTCCGGCCGCCCTCTGGCTGTCCGGCGCGGCGTCGCTGGGGGGGCAGGCACCCGAGCCCGCCGCGATTGCACGCTTTCCACACGGCGAGAGCCCGATCGCACTGACTGGCCCGGTACGCGCCGGACGGTACGTGGAAGCGTCCGGCCGGCGAGCTGCTCTTCTCGGGCGGGAAGAGGGCACGTTCGAGGCCTGGTCGTATCCGATCAAAGTCCTGCACGACTTTCAGCTGTCGTTCGGCACTCCGGCCTACGCAGAGCCTACCGACGGCCGCGAGCTGGCGACGACGGTCGATGTCCGGCCCGAAGGCATCGTCATCCGGTACACGCACGGTGCGTTCACTGTGGATGCGACGTGGCTGGTCCCGATCGATCAGCCCGGCGGCCTCGTGCTGCTGGACGTGGACACGCCAGTACCTCTGACGATCGAGGTCCGCTTCCGTCCGGATCTCAAGTTGATGTGGCCCGCTGCGCTGGGCGGCCAATTCAGTTATTGGGACCGAGACATCCACGGG
>JBKPMA010000103.1:0-12369 GCA_046731935.1 Acidobacteriota bacterium | reverse complement strand
GGACTATACAGTGGTCTTGTTCCCGGACGATTCCGCCCGGTGGACGCCAATGTCGCGGTACATCCGGACCGAACGCCCCGATCAGCAGGGGGGCTTCAAGCTCAAGGGCCTGCCGGCAGGACACTATCTGGCGGTCGCGGTGGACACTGTCGAGAACGGCCAGGAATCCGATCCGGAGTTCCTGGAACAGATGCGAAGTCTCGCGACTCCTTTCGATCTCAACGAGAACGAGCAGAAGTCTCTCGCGCTGAAGCTGGCGCAGCAGTAAGTAGATCAGACGTCGCGGAGCGAGGACTCCGCCCGGAGTGACATGCTCCGTACAGCGATCGTCATCGTCGTTCTCCTCAGCACCGCGTCGCTCGGTGCCCGTCAAGCCGTCACTGGTGCCACCTCGCCACAGCCGCACAATCCACAAGACAGCACGCCCCCTCGGGATCCAAAACAGCCCAAAGACTCAGGAACGGCTCGCATCCGCGGGCGCGTGATCGGCGGCGAGGCGGGCACGCCTCTGCGACGAGCCACGGTGCAATTGTCTGGAGAAGGAACCGAAGGGCCGCGATCCGCAATCACCGATGACAACGGCCGCTACGAGTTCAAGGACGTGTCGGCCGGCCGCATTCGCCTCACGGCGAGCAAGGGCGGCTACGTCGAGGTGCAATACGGACAGCGGCGGCCGCAGCAGTCCGGGCGCCCGATCGACCTCGGGAGCGGCCAGACGATTGAGGCCGATTTCAATCTGGCCCGTGGCGGCGTGCTCGCGGGCCGCATCACCGACGAGATCGGAGAGCCGGCAGTTGGCGCATCGGTGAATGCCGAGCGCTGGCGGTACGCCGCGGGGGGCAAGCGGCAGCTGCAGTCGAGCGGCGGGGCGACGACCGACGACATGGGCCGCTTCAGGATCTATGGCTTGCCAGCCGGTGACTACTACATCAGCGCAAGCACGGGTGAGGCTTTCAGCGTCGGCGTGTCCGACTCGCGGGTTGGCACATGCAAGACGTTTTATCCCGGCACGGCTCGTCAGGCCGAAGCGCAGCGGCTTCGCGTCTCGGCCGGCGGGGAGAACGCCGCCGTGAACTTCGCGATCCAGACGACACGCACCGTGCAGGTGAGTGGTTCGGTGCTCGACTCGGAAGGACATCCGGCGCCGATCGGGGTCGTGTCGGCGATGGTAGGCGACGGAACGATGGGCGGGCCGAGCGTCGCTGGAATGATCAAGCCCGATGGGACGTTCACGCTCTCCGGGCTGAACCCTGGCGACTACATCCTCTTTGCTCAGACTGGCCTCGGCAGCGGCCCAGACGCTCAAATGGCGACGTCGCCGATCTCGGTCGGCGCCGAAGACCTGAGTGGGCTGGCGTTGACGACCGCACCGCCATCACAGGTCAAGGGACAAATCATCTTCGACGGCGCTGCGCCCCCTGAGGCGACACCCTCGCTTTTCTTCTTCGGGACGAGACCGCTCGTCCAGACGTCCATGATGTTCGGCGACGGTGGTCCACTCACCACGAAACCCGACTGGACATTCGAAGGCTATCTGCGCATCTCACCGTCCCTGATCGTCGGCGGCGACATGAGACAGAAGTGGACGGTCAAGGCCGTTCTGCAGGACGGCGTCGACGTGACCGACGCCGGCATCCAGTTCAAGCCTGGAGAAACCGTGGACAACGTCCAGGTCGTGCTCTCAGACCGCACGACTGTCGTCACTGGCGCCGTCACCACGGAGAAGAACCTGCCCACCGCAGAGTACGTCGTACTCGTGTTTTCCGACGATTCAGCGAAATGGGCGCAGGAGTGGCGCTATGTCAGGACGGAGCGGCCTAACCAGCAAGGGCGTTTCGAAGTGAAGGGGTTGCCCCCAGGTCGATACCTGGGCGTTGCCCTTTCCGACCTCGAGGACGGCCAGGCGTCGGATCCAGAGTATCTGGAGCAGATGCGCAGATCCGCGACAGCGTTCGACCTTGGTGATGGCGAGCACAAAACACTCGCGTTGAACCTCGTGACCGACCGCGACTAGCCACCGGCTGCGGCCATGCTTCTGGCCACGAACCGCGATCCTGCGCGCCACACCGATAGCAAGGCACCCGCCAGCAGCACCGCGGCGCCAAGACTGCGCGCGACGTCCGCGGCGCCTCCGAATGCAGAAGGGCGGAGCTGTTCGCGCACCGCCACCATGGAGACGAGAGTAATCACGAGCGAAACACTCGTGGCGTGCAGGTAGCCGCGCGGTTCCGAAACGACTGCTGCCATCGCCCCAAAGCCGACCGCGAAGATCGCGGCGATCACGCCCGCAGAGATGGCGGCCATTGCGATCGTGTTGCCGCCTTCGAGCCGCTCGAGCACGGGGCGCGGCAGCTTCACGAGCCACGCCCCGCCGAACGGCAGATTCATCGCGCTGCAGAGCACGAACCACACGAGGCCGTGGCGTGCGAGCCAGCGGCTGAATGCCGGATCGGTGCGTCGGATGCGAAGCGAGCTGTACGCGATCGCGAAGCCAGGAACCGCCAGCGCCGCCAGGCCCATGTGAAGAACCCTCGGCACCAGGTCGCGTCCCGCCCATTGGGGCAGGACCATCGTGCCGATCGCTGAATGACCCGCCGACAGCACGACGAGCACAGCGCCGGCGGCCAGCAGCCATGAAGCGGCCGTCCACGGCAGGGCCGCGAGAATGCGGCGCCGTAACTCGCCGTGATTCGGCGTCGCTCGCCACGACGCATTGGCCGCGAGGACGAGCCCGCCGACGGTCAGGTCGAGTGAAACGAAGTAGACGAGGAGGCAAAGAATCAACACGGCTTCAGGCGTGGGCGTTGTGCGTCTCGCCACTTCCCGGCCGGGGTCCGTTGATTGACGAGGCGAATGACCCCGGCCCTACATCGTTCAGTGGCGCGTTGAGATTGGCGGTTGGGAGCTGGGAGTTGACTACGTCTTCGGCACCCACGTCAGCGCGACGAGCTGCACCTGGACGCCCGTACGCTTCGGCTTGATCGTCAGCGTGTCGAATTTCTCGGTCGCCGCCGTCGCCCCAGAGTCGAGTGCCGCGATCTCGGCTTGCATCTGCGATTCCATATCGGCCTTGTCCTTGAGCACTTCGGCGAGCGATTCGTTGGCGCGCGTAACGTCTTCGGACTCCTTCATTGTCCGGCCCATACCGCGCGCCGCGGTCGTCGCGCGGTTGATGGTGCTCATGCTGATGGTCTTCCGGCCAAACAGTGCACCGAGCACCGTCGTGCCGACTGAGATGGCCGCCTGCACCTTCGATGCGGTGGATTGCTGCTGTTCCTTGTTGAGTCGATCCTGCGCGCGCTGTTCGCGATCCTGAATCCTGCGCGCGTCGTCCGCGAACTTCGCGCGAATGGCCGCGACTTGCGCGTCGCGTTGCTCGCGGGCCACCTGCTGCAGCCGCACGCGGAACGCCCCTTCGTTCTCGGAGGCTTGCGAGATGAGGCCGAACGCGTTGCTCTTGAAGAGCGTGAGCACCTGGTCTCGTGTGAGCGATGCGACGAAGCTCTTGTTCCAGTCGGCGTAGTTCTTCGCCTTCATCGCCGCGGCCGGCAGATCCGCAAACGTCGCGCCGGCGGGCGGTTCGCGCGAAAGATCCTTTGCGACGAAATCCGCGTCAGCTGCGTTCGTCCAATCGACCGGCACTGCGTCGGCCGTGATGGGGGTGACGACCGTCACGTCACGGCTCTCGTCCACGCCGGCTTTTGGATCGGTGAAACGCACCTGAGCGACACCGGCGACCATGGGAACAAAGACGGCCGCGCCAGGCGCGGGTGCGAAGTATTGTGGAATGTCGGGCGGCAGTACCGGCCGCGCGCCGCCAGCGGACACGGAGGGAGCCGCTGCTGCGTCCGCGGGCGACGTCCCGGCACTCGGAGCCTTTGCGGCCGGCGCGTTTGCACCGGCGAACTCACCGCGTCGCGGATCCATCAATGTCTTGATCTGCGAACGGGTCAGCGGTCCACGTAGATACGAGAGGGCCCACCGCGACTCGAACGTCACCGGCGCGTCCTCGTGCACGTTGTGCATCAGGAACACGCGGTTGCCCAGCCCGCTGATGACACGGCCCATCGCCTGCCGATCGAAGTGCCCGCCTGCGGTGGCGGACGCGCCCTCCAGGCCGTCGAGTACACGCGCCTGATCGCGCTCGGTCTGCAGCCGCCCGATAAACCAGGTCCCGGCGTTCGACAGCGCCTTGTAATCGAGATCCACTGGATTCTGCGTCGCCAACACCAGCCCAACACCGAACGCCCGCGCTTGCTTCAGGAGCGTCAACATCGCGATCTTGGACGGCGGATTCGCCACGGGCGGCAGATAGCCGAAGATCTCGTCCATGTAGAGTAGCGCACGCAGGCTCGTCGTACCCGACTGCGCGCGCATCCATCCGAGCGTCTGGTTGAGCAGCAGCGAGACGAAGAACATCCGCTCGGCGTCGTTCAGATGGGCGATCGAGAAGATGGCCACGCGCGGCTTGCCAGCTGACGTGTGCAGGATCCGCTGCAGGTCCAGCGGCTCGCCTTCCATCCAGGCACTGAAGCCCGGTGCAGCGAGCAGGTTGTTGAGTGCCATCGCCAGTTCGAAGCGCTCTTTTGATGGGAAGAAGGCTTCGAGCTCGAGCACTCCGATCTTGTTCACCGGGGGTGACTGAATCTGCTGGATCAACGCGGCGACGTCGAGGTCGCGCCCGGCACGCCATGCTGTATCGAGGAGAGTGGAGACCAGAATGTGCTCGCGCGACTTCACAGGATCCGCATTGATACCCGCAAGGCCCAAAAGACTGGTGGCTGTCGTACTCACGCGCTCACGCATCAGATCGCTGTCGTCCACGATCTCCGCACTTGGCGCCGCGAATGACTTCAACACCGATACGGGGATACCTGCCTGGCTGCCCGGTGTGTAGACCACCAGGTCGGCGGCATCGCGCAGCCTGCGGATGCGCGCACCGTCCTGATCCCACTCGGCCAGTCCCTTGGCCCATCGCGCGGCCTCGGCGGCGGCATACGCGTCGGGCTCCATCGACTTCCGGCGTGCTTCGTCTTCGTCGATCCACGGACGGAAATCCGCCGGCTTCAAATCCGGAAACGTGAGCAGGAGGTTGCTGAGATCGCCTTTCGGGTCGATGACGATGGCCGGCAGATTGTCGATGGCAGCTTCTTCGAGCAGCGCGAGGCACAGTCCAGTCTTGCCGCTGCCCGTCATGCCGACGCACACGGCATGCGTGACGAGATCGCGGGATTCGTACAGGATCAAATCGGACTTGCGTGTCTTGCTCTCGAGATCGAACTCCCGCCCCAGGTAGAAGAGTCCGAGCTTTTCGTAGTCAGGCATGCTCGTGCCCCACGTCGTCGACGTACGGGATTCGGAAGTTGTCGAGCGCGGATCGGAGCGCCGCCTGGACGGCTGACGCCTGCCATTCCTCCCAGCGCTCAGTCAGTCCGGCCGCTTCCACGGCATTCTTGAACTGGCGGCGCGGCTTTTTCGCCTGCAAGGCGTCGAGCAGCCGGTTGCGGTGGCCCTGAATGTCCTGCGAGTCCGCGAACGATCCCATCAGCTCCAACTCGTCCACGTCGCCGCTGCCAAGCACATCGACGAGCGTGTCTGACTCGTACACGCGGCGCATCTGCTCGAGATCGGCGGGCGCCAGGCCGTAAGCGGCCGGCTCCTCGGCGTGCATGGCAGCGATGTCGTTCTCCGACAGGCCGACCACCGCGCCCGACTTGACATCGACGTACAGCGTCCCGTCCTCGGGCAGGCCGACGAATACGGCCACGAGCAGTTTCAGCGAGACCGGATCGCAGGTGACGTCGGGCAGGAGGGGACGGTGACGCAGATCATCGACGCCTGCGGCCATCTCGATGTCGAACCACGCGCACAGCGCCTCGAATGACAACTCCTCTGGCCAGCGGGATTCGTCTTCTGTCCACACGCCCAATTGTCTTGCGAATATCTCTTCGTGGTGCTGCTCCACCCAGGAGGTGAGCTGCGCTTGACGCGGCAGCTCCGGCGCGAGCACCACGACCGAGTCCATCGCGCCCTCGACCTCTTCGTCCGGCGGACGGACACTGCGGACCCATTCGAGGAACGCCGGCTTGGGGCGCAGCACGATCGCCGTCAGAAACTCGGCCGGCTCGTCGGCCGCTTCAACCGAGCGGCTTCCCTGCTCGTCGAGCTCGTCGTTCGCCTCGCCCTCGTGCTCGTCGGTCACTTCGCCGCTCCGGCAGCCCGCTCGGTCTGCTCCATCACGCGCAGCAGATTGCCACCGAGGATCTTTGTGACATCCGCCGGTGAGTAGCCTTTCTTCAGTAGGGCGTCAGTCAGTCTCGGCAGCATCGACACGTCCTCCATGCCCGATGGCATCGTCGCACCGTCGAAGTCAGAACCGAGCCCGACGTGATCGATACCCGCGACCTTCACTGCGTGATCGATGTGTTCGACGATCTTCTCCCAGCCGACCCGAGGATGCACGCCTCGCTCCGTCAGCTCCTGCTCGCGCTTGGTGGAGGCCAGCGTCGCGCAGGCATCATCGCCGCCGCAGGCCTTGATGGCGGCGTCCATCGACGACACCACGTCGTTGCCCTCGCGCGCCTTGATGGCCCGAAGCTCCTCGCTCAGATAGGTGGTGTCGTAATTGATCATCACCACGCCGCCATTCTTACCCAGTGCGCGGAGCATATCGTCGGTCATGTTGCGCACATGGTTCGAGAGCGCGCGGCACGAGGAGTGCGATGCGATAACCGGCGCCTTCGATACCTCGATGGCATCGAAGAAGGTCTTGTCGGCGACGTGCGAAATATCGACCATCATGCCCAGGCGATTCATCTCACGCACGACGTCCTTGCCGAAGGCCGTGAGGCCATCGTGCGCGGGTTTGTCGGTCGAGGAATCGGCCCACTCGTTGTTCTTGAAGTGGGTGAGCGTCATGTAGCGCACGCCGAGCGTGGCGTACATCCGCAGCACGCCGAGATCGCTGTCGATCATGTGGCCGCCCTCGACGCCCATCAACACCGCGATCCGATGCTGCTTGTGTGCCTGGCGGATGCCCTCCGCCGTCGTCGCGAGTTCAAGGTCGCTCGAATGCGTGCGGACGGCTTCGCGCACCGCATCGATCTGCTGAAGGCTTCGCTTTATGGCCGCCGGACCAATCACATCACTCGGCACCCAGATCGAGAAGAACTGCGCGCCGAGACCGCCCTCTCGCATGCGCGGAATGTCCAGGTTGCCGTCTGTGTGACGCACGCCAAGATCGAACCCGCCCGGCGCAACGAGCCGCTGCGTGGTGTCAGCGTGTGTATCGACGACGATTGCGGCGGCATGGACGCGCCGCGCCTGTTCCGACACCACCACCGGGGCAGAGACGGGCTCGGGTGCAGCGGCGAGAGTGACGAGTAGAAGGGAGATAGTCAGCAACGACATGGTTCAGTGCATGCCACTTCCGCCCGCCAGATTCTTGACGAGCTCACCGACTACGCCTTTGGCGTCGCCGAACAGCATATAGGTATGGTCCGCCGTATAGAGCTCGTTGTCGATTCCGGCAAACCCCGGGTTCATCGAGCGTTTGATCGCAAAACACATCTTCGCCTTATCCGCGTCGATGATCGGCATGCCGTAGATCGGGCTCGTTTTTTCGTGCCGTGCCGCCGGATTGACGACGTCGTTGGCTCCGATCACGAGGACGACGTCGGCCTGTGGCAGGTCAGGGTTGATATCGTCCATTTCAACGAGCTTGTCGTACGGAATCTCGGTCTCCGCGAGCAGCACGTTCATGTGACCCGGCATCCGTCCCGCGACCGGATGAATGGCGAACCGCACGTCGACGCCCCGCTTCGACAGCTGGTCGTAGAGCTCGCGCACGCGATGCTGTGCCTGCGCCACCGCCATGCCATAGCCGGGGACGATCACGACCAAGTTTGCCTGCTCCATGATCTGCGCGGCGCCTTCGGGCGTTTCCTGTTTGACGAGCTTCTGTTCGCCCGCCACGGCTTTGGCCTGCACCTGTCCGAACGCACCGAACAGGACGTTGGTGAACGAACGGTTCATCGCCTTGCACATGATGATCGACAGGATGAGACCTGACGATCCGTCGAGTGCGCCGGCGGTGATGAGCAGCTTGTTGTCGAGCACGAACCCCATCGCCACTGCCGACAGACCCGCATATGAATTCAGCAGCGCGATGACCGTCGGCATGTCCGCGCCTCCGATCGGGATGATCAGGAGCACGCCGAATGCGAGCGCGAGCGCGATGACGACAGGAAAGAGAAACGACCATTCGACCGGTTTCAGAATGACGCCGATGCCGCACAGGACGGCGACGCCAAGGAGCAGGAAATTGCTCTGGTTCTGAAACGGATACGTCACCGGACGCTGCGGGATCCACTTCACTTCCTGCAGCTTTCCAGCCGCCATCAGGCTGCCCGTGAACGTCAGAAATCCGAGGATGATTTCAGCGACGATGGCGAAGACGCGGAACGGCGTGAGCATCTCGGGCTCGCTGCCCACCCACAGGTAGTATTCCGCCGCACCGACAAGTCCGGCTGCAAGCCCGCCGAACGCATGCGAGAGGGCGGTCCGCTGCGGAACCGCGGTGAGCGGCACCCACGACAGCGGCACACCGACAGCCGTCCCCAGCACCACGCCGATGGCAATCCAGTGCCAGTGCACGAGACCGGGCGACAGCAGCGTACCGACGATGGCGACCGCCATGGCGGCGACGCCCGCGAGCACACCGCGCCGTGCCGACTTGGGATCGTTCATCCAGTGCAGCGAGAAGATAAACAGCGCGGTCGCGATGAGATACGCGATCTGGATGGCCTGGAGCCTCACTTCGTGGGCTCCTTCTTGAACATCTTCAGCATGCGATCGGTGATGAGGAAGCCGCTGATGATGTTGGTCATCGACGCGAAGAGCGCGATGACGCCGAGCAGCGTGATGAACGGCGGATGATCGCGCCCGGTGACGAGGATCGATCCGACGACGGCGATCGCCGAGATCGCGTTGGTCAGCGACATCAGCGGGGTGTGCAGCAGCCGCGAGACGCGGGTGATGATCCCGAGCCCGATGAACGTCGCCAGCATGAAGACGAAGAGCATCGTGATGAAGTCAGTGGTGGGCGCGGTGTCCATGATCTCCTTTCGAGCCCCGCACGTACAGGCGTCGACGAACGGCAGCCACTATATCGCCACGGGGTGAACGACGCCACGAGTGAACGCAACCGATCTTCGCGCTTCCAGGCACTCCCCTGGCGCTCTCGCCCTCCGACCGTGTCTTATCACGCTAGAACGCGTCGCCGTGCCAGAAGAGCACGTCAGGCGGTGCAAAGGTTGTCGGGATCTCGTCGGTGAGCGCGCGGACCATCATGACGATCGGCGTTGACGGGCGGGGGCCAAGCGTCAGCTGCGGCGGCTCGAAGCCGAGGGGCCACCACGCGCGGATGATGGGCGGCGCACCTGCGGGAGAACGCGCGAGCAGCGTCTGCAGCATGGCGCCCACGCGCGCGCCGGACGGGTCGCGATCGCCGCACCCTTCGAGGCTCCACGACTCGACGTATCCGGCACGGTCACGCCCGGTCACGTGAAGTAATACCCAGGCGACCGCCTGCGTCCCCTCCTCCGCGACGAAGAACTCGATCTGACGCGCGGCGCTCGGCCCCAGCGCTGCGAGCAGACGCTTCTTCGCGACCGAGTACTGCAGCCAGTCGGCATCGTACCGGAGGGAGAAGCGGTACCCCGCGGCGCGGCGGTTGTGCATCTCGGCAGCGCTCGCCAGGTCGCGCTCATCCCCGGCCCGCACCAGCATGGCAGGAGCTCCCGGCCGCTGATGCACGGTCAGTTCGACCTCGCGGATGGGCACGGCGTGGAAGCCCTGGCGTTCGTAGTAGCGCGGACCGATCTCGGAAAATAGCAGCGCCAGGCGCGCACCGTCCGCCTTCGCCTCCGCGCAGAGCGTGTCGATGAGCCGCGCGGCGTGGCCATGCCGACGCTGCGCGGGCGGAGTGAAAACGGCGCCGATGCCCAGCGTCCGGACGGCCTGACCGTCCACCTGCATCGTCAGGTCGTATCGCTTCGCGCTGGCGAGGAGTGTGCCGCGGTCCACGAGCGCGAGGCGCGTCAGCGCGCGCGCGCCCCACGCCGTCTGCATCTGTCCGCGGTTGTAGAGGGCGTACCGCTCGCGCGTGAGCCCGTCGTGCCACAACGGATACGTGTCGTCGAGGATTCGATCGTGCAACGCCCCGTCAACGGGCGTGAGCCGGGACATGATTGGACGCTATCACGAACCGTTTGTCCCGTGGCTCGTCGAGCCGGCGGCCGGACGCGGCGTGTCCTGGCGCCGTAACGCACGGCCCGGCCGAGCTGCGGTGACCTGGCCGCCGTTCAACACCAGCTCGCCATTGACGACCACGTCCTCGACGCCGACGGGTGCGCGCGAGGGATCTTCCGGCGTGCCGCGATCGCCAATCGTCGCGGGATCGAAGATGACGATGTCGGCCTTCTTCCCGACCGCGAGCTCGCCTCGATCGTGCAGTCCGATCTGCCGTGCGGAACGGCTGGTCATCTTGGCAAGCGCCTCCTCCAGCGGCAGGACGTGCTCGTCGCGAACGTAGCGGCCCAGCACGCGTGGGAACGCGCCGTAACCGCGAGGGTGCCGCCCCGTAATGGATCCGTCGGAGCAGATAATGGTCCGCGGATGCTTCAGGATGGCTCGCAGATCGTCTTCGATCATCGCCGTGACGATGACACCGAAGTCCGGGCCAGCCTCATGCACCAGATCGATTACGAGCTGCGCGGGATCGACTCCCCGAGCCTGGGCAATCTGGTCCAGCGTCTTACCGACAAGAGACGGGTCGGGTTTGAACGATGCGATGAGCACGTGGCTCGCCCCGCCGATTTCGTCGAGGCCGAGTTGCCACTTCTGGCGATTCTCGAAGTCGCGATCCGGAATCAGCACGTAGATGCTCGAGTGCCAGTAGGTATAGGGATACCAGTCGCCGACGACGCTGACGCCGTCTCGCACCGCGGCGTCCACCAGCGCGAGCCCTGCAGGAGCCTGCCCCCACACGGGGCGCGACGCCGCCTTCATGTGCGAAATCTCCACCGGGATGTGCGCGCGCTTCCCGATTTCGATCGCCTCGCTCCAGGCCTTCAGGAACTCGTTCTCTTCGTCGCGGACGTGGCTGCTGTAGAACCCGCCGAACCGCGCCGCGACTTCTGCGAGGGCGACGAGCTCATCGGTCGTGGCATAGAACCCAGGGTCGTATTCGAGGCCGCTCGAGAGACCGAGTGCGCCGTCGCGCATGCCGCGCTCGACGAGCGCCTTCATCACGGCAATCTCGGTCTCCGTCGCCGGACGTTTGTAGTCCGCGCCAAGCACCACTTGTCGCACGGTGCCATGGCCGACGCTCGTGGCCAGATTGATTGCAGGGTGCAGCGCGTCGATGCGATCCATGAACGACGCGACGGGCAGGTCGCTCGAGCCGTCCTGACCCACGAGCAGCGTCGTAATGCCCTGCTGGAGCAGCGGCGCCGCGCCCGTCTCTGCGTCGAGCGCATGGTCGCTGTGGTTGTGCACGTCGATGAATCCCGGCGCGACCGCCAGCCCGCTGGCGTCGACCACGCGTTCTCCGGCGCCGGCCGGCAGCGAGGCACCAATTTCGACGATGAGATCGCCGCGCGTGCGGACGTCGGCGCGGAGACCCGGCTGTCCGGTGCCGTCGTACACCGTTCCACCACGGATGAGCAGTCCAGGAATCGAAGATGGGGCTTGCTGCGCGTGGAGCGGCGACAGAAGCAGGACCGCCAAAAGGATCGAGCGTCGCATCAGAGTTCTCCGCGCCCGGACGGACGCGGGCGAGGCGATTCTACGCAGAAATGTTCTCGTGTACACCGATCCTGGCGGGTATCCGATCGTTTCCACGCACCGCGCTGGCCCGGTATCATCGCAGCCGGGACGTGAGTCTCTCGGGCACTGGACATGACGCTGCCACGCCTCTTTGCGCTCTCGCTCGAAAGCCGCCGCAATCGGCCTGCGCTCGAATGGGCGGGCGAGACAGTCACGTTTGGCGAGATCGACGCCAGAAGCAATCGTCTCGCGCGAGAGCTCCTGAGACGAGGTCTGGCGGCAGGCGACCGGCTCGCCGTGTACCTGCCGAACCGGCCGGAGTACGTCGATCTCTTCATCGCCTGCACGAAGATCGGCGTCGTCTTCGTTCCAATCAACATTCTGTATAGAGAGCGCGAAGCCGGTCACATCCTGCGCGATGCCGCACCGCGTGCGCTTGTCCTGGATGGATCCCCGCCGTCCACCGAACCGGTGCCGCACTGGTCCGTTGATGACCTGACGATGTCTGCCTCGACGCAGCCGGCCGATGCTCTTCCGACT
>JBKPMA010000102.1:0-9438 GCA_046731935.1 Acidobacteriota bacterium | reverse complement strand
GGCCAAGCTGCTGCGGGTCCTCGAAGACAAACGATTCGAACGTCTCGGCGCGAACAAGGCGATCCACGTCGACTTCCGTCTGATCTCCGCGACGAATCGTCCGCTCGATCTGTTCGTGCGTGACAGCCGCTTCCGCGAGGATCTCTACTATCGCGTCAACGCGTTTTCGATCCGGCTGCCGTCGCTCCGCGAGCGGCCGGCCGACATTCCGGTGCTCGCGCAGCGCTTCCTCGCGCGCTATTGCGCGTCGAACGGCCTGCCGCTCGACTCCAAGGTGCTGTCGAAGGAAGCGGTCGACAGCCTGACGACGTATCCGTGGCCGGGGAACATTCGCGAGCTCGAGAGCACTGTCTCGCGCGCGGCCCTCTCGTCGCCTGGCCGAACGATCCGCACGTCAGACATCGAGTTCCTCCACGTCGGCGGCACACCGTCCGCGCAAACGCCCGAGCGGCTGCCGACCCTCGCCGAAACCGAGCGCGCCCACATCGTCCGCGTGCTGGAAGCGACAGCGTGGAACAAGAAGGAAGCCGCCCGGCTGCTCGACATCAGCCGCGGCACGCTCTACCGCAAGATCGTCGAATACGGGTTGGAGCCGGCGTCCCCCCGCAAGGCGTCCTGATTCGACACACGGGAATCCATCGAATTCGACGCGGAATTGGCCGTGGATTGCCCGACGCCGCGTTGAGAGTTCTATTTCTGCACACGATCGGAACGCCGATTCCAGCGAATTGACGGCCGTTCTGGCAGCCTCGCCACAAGAATGTGCTGATCCGGCACAGTCTTGGTAGCCGCCCTCCTTCCCGAACGTCCTGCCCGCGCGGCGGCCTCCCCACTTCAACTTCTTGTGAGCGCGCCGGTTGCCGATTAGTTGGCAGTCCGGCTGTCCGGTGGCAGCCGGGTTGCCTCTCCAAGAGACCGGTTGCCCGTGTGCGTTGCAGGTGTCTGCGGGCGTTTCGGGTGGTTCGTGTCTACGCGCATGCATCCAGTTCCGTCGAAGCAGGGCTCGCTGCCACATCGGACCGCGAGCGCAGAGCCGGTATCGTTCGGCGACATGTCGCCGCGCGGCCAGGGCTACGTCGGCGCCATCGTGCTGGCAGGCGCCGCGCTGCTGTCACTCCGTCTGCCGCCGTTGACGATTGCGCATCCGCCGCTCCTGGCCTCGATGCTCGTGGCGGCCATTGCCGCATCGTCTCTTCGCGTGGCGCTGCCGGGAGCCGGTGCGAGCGCGCCCGTGTCGGCGACGATGGCGGCGCTGTTCGCGTCGCTGCTGCTGATCGGACCGGACGCGACGCTGATCGCCGCGGCTGCCGCCGGGTTCACGCAGTGCACGTTCGGCACGACGCGGCGTAATCCGGTCTACTGGACGGCGTTCAGCATGTCAGCGCTCGTGACGGTCGCGTTCGCCGCCGGCCGTGTGTACGCCCTCACGGGTGGTGTGCCGCTCGCGGACGCCTCGTCGTTCGACAGTCTCGAGCTGCCGATCATCGTGTCCGCGCTCGTCTGGGTGTTCCTGAGTGCGCTCGTGATGGGCGGCGGTCTGCTCGCCACGTCGGGCTGGCACGCCACGACGGCCCGGCGCGACGAGCTGTCGTGGATCACGCTGAGCGGCTGCGTGGGCACGGGGGCGGGCGCCGTTGCGGCAGTGCTCGTCCATGGAACGACATGGTGGCTGTGGCCGGCCGCACTTCTTCCGCTGGTGTTGACGCACGTTGCCAGGCGGCTCTCGGTCGAGCGCATCGAGGCCGAGCAGCGCCGCACGCAGCAGATGTCGGATTTGCACTTCGCATCCATTGAGGCACTCGCCGTCGCCATCGACGCCAAGGACATGACGCCGACGACACACGTGCGTCGCGTGCAGGCGTACGCGGGCGAGCTCGCGGTGATGCTGGGTATGTCGAACTGCGACGTGCAGGCGGTCCGGACGGCAGCCGTGCTGCACGACATCGGCAAGCTGGCGGTGCCGGAGCACATCCTCTCGAAGCCAGGTCCGCTGACGCCCGAGGAGTTCCAGAAGATCCGGACGCATCCGCAGATTGGCGCGGAGATCGTCGGAGCCGTGCCGTTTCCGTATCCTGTCGCGCCGTTCATCCTGGCGCATCACGAACGATGGGACGGCCGCGGATATCCGAGCGGACTCAAGGGTGAGCAGATTCCACTCGGCGCGCGCATCCTGTCAGTCGTCGATCAGTTCGACGCGCTGACGACGGAGCGATCGTACAAGTCGGCCTGCTCCACCGACGAGGCGTTCCAGTCGCTGAGGCGCGAGGCCGGCCGGTCGCTCGATCCGCACATTGTCGATCTGTTCATCGACGCCTATCCGCGTCTCTCGGGTGATGCCGAGCGGTTGGCGGAAGCCGCCGCGCGTCAACTGTCATTCGCGTCGGTAGGACCGTTCGATAGCGCGACCCGGGACGGCTCCGCGACCGTGTTCCGCGACATCGCCCTTGCGCACCGCGAGGTGTACGCGCTGTACGAGCTCGCGCAGGCGCTGGGGACGAGCCTTGGCATCGGCGACACGATGGCCCTGATCGCATCGAAACTGCACAATCTGGTTCCATTCGCGTCGTGCGCGCTCTTCCTCCACACTCCGGAGACCGACACGCTGCGCTGCCGGTTCGCGACGGGCGTCGACGCCGAGCTGCTGCAGCAGCTCACGGTCGCCAATGGCGAGGGGCTCGTAGGATGGGCGGCGAAGAACGAGCGCGCGCTCGTCAACGCGCGGCCGTCGACGGATTTCGACGCGGCCGGAATCCGCGTGCACACGTCGCTGCACTCCGCCCTCGTGATTCCGCTGGTGTTCAACACGGGGCTGGTGGGTGCGTTAGCAGTCTACGGGCAGGAAGCTGGATGCTTCACCGACGACCATCGCCGCCTCCTGGCGCGTGTCGCCGAGCAGGCTGCCGGCGTGATCGCGAATTCGATCACGTACGAAGAGACCAAGCGTGATTCGCTGACGGATCCGCTGACGGGTCTGCCGAACACGCGGTTCATGTTCGTGCATCTCACACGCGAGCTCGCGCGAGCGGAGCGTCTGAAGTCGGAGGTGTCGCTGCTCGTGATGGATCTCGACAGCTTCAAGGAGATCAACGACAACTTCGGACATGCGGCCGGCGACCGGGCGCTGCGCGAAGTGGCCCGCGTGCTGCGGGCCGGCATCCGGCCTTACGACATCTGCGTGCGTTATGCGGGCGACGAATTCGTCGTGCTGCTGTCCGGATGCGGTCCCGACGAGGCGCAGCTCAAGATGCTCGAACTGCAGGCCGCAATTGACGCGCTGATGCTCGAAGTACGCCCTGGACGTCTCGTACGTCTCGGCGCGAGCTTCGGCTCGGCCTCGTTCCCCACCGACGGGCACGGATACGAGACGCTGCTGTCGGTGGCCGACGAGCGCATGTACGACGACAAGGCGCGGCGGAAGGATCCGGCGAGCGACCACGCCGCTGCCACTCAGTCGGCGGAAACGTCCGGCCGCCCATCGGTCTTTGCTAAGATCGACCGTCCCGCTGGTTCGCGCATGCACTGACGGACGCAGCCCGGGGACGTGACACGGCGGCGCTGTGGCGCCCACTCCCGATGCTGCTGACCCTGACCCTGCGCGAGGTCGAACGCGCGACCCCGCGCGCCGCGATCGTGCGGCTGGCGCTCGGCCGCCGGCAGTTCGACTATGCCGCAGGACAGGCCGTCCTCGTTGGCCGCAGCGGGCAGGCAGACCGGCGCCCGTATTCTCTGGCGACATCTCCCGCCGAATGCCGCGATCGCGACGAGCTGGAGCTGCTCGTCGGGTTGGACCCCGTGGGTCAACCCGGCCCGCACCTCGGCACACTCACGGCTGGCATGAGTGTGGATGTCGAGGGCCCCGTCGGCTCGTTCACGTTTCCCCCTGCACCCGCCGAACACCGGTTTCTGTTCGTAGCCGGAGGCACGGGCATTGCGCCGCTCCGCGCCATGCTGCACGAGGCGCTGGCGCGCCCGGCTCCAACGCAGATCAGCGTGATCTACAGCGCGCGGACACCAAATGAATTCGCCTACGGACCGGAACTGCGTGCGCTCGCCGCCGCCGGCCGCCTCTCGCTATGGCAGACGGTGACGCGGGAAGCCGAAGAGCACTGGGATGGCGCGCAGGGCCGGATCGCGCTGGGGCATCTGCGATCGATGCTTCAAGACACCGAGACGCTGTGCTTTCTCTGCGGACCGCATGCGCTGGTGCGTGAGATCTCGCCGCTGCTCGAGCAGCTCGGCATCGCCCCGGAACGTGTGCGGGTCGAAGAATGGAAATAGAGCAATTCGGAATACGGAATTCGGAAGGCGGAGTTAGAGCCGCTTGCGAATTTCCAAATTACAGGACGAGGGCTGCAATCGACATTCCGAGTTCCGAACTAATTCCGCACTCCGCTCGCATTCCGCATTCCGAACTCCGAATTGTCAGGTCCCAACGATGTGGTATCCGCCGTCCACCATCAGGATCTCGCCGGTGACAGCCTTTCCCGCGGGCCCGAGCAGGAATGATGCGGCGTCGGCAACTTCCGAGGTCTCGACCGTGCGCCTGAGCGGTGCCTTGTCCCGGTACACCTGCAGGATGCTCGAGAAGCCGCCGATGCCGGCCGCGGCGAGCGTCTTGATGGGTCCCGCCGAGATCGCATTGACGCGAATATTCTGCTGACCGAGCTCGCTCGCGAGATACCGGACCGACGCTTCCAGCGCGGCTTTCGCGACGCCCATCACGTTGTAGTTCGTGAACACGCGCTGACTGCCCAGATACGTCAACGTGAGAATGCTGCCGCCCCCGCGCGCCGCCATCAGCGGCACCGCGGCGCGTGACAACGAGATCAACGAATAGGCACTGACGTCCAGCGCGACCCGGAATCCTTCGCGCGATGTCTGCAGAAACGGCGCGGTCAGGTCCTCACGCAACGCGTATGCGGCGCCGTGGACCAGGTAATCGAGGCCGCCGAACTCCTGGCTGACAGCCTCGAACAATGCGGCTATCTGGCCGTCGTTTGTGACATCGCACGGCAGAATCAGCGGACGATCGAGCTCCGCTGCCAGCTCCCGTACGTTCTCCTCGAGCCGCTCGCCCTGATACGTCACCGCCAGCCGCACGCCGCGTGCGTTCAGTGCTTTTGCAATCGCCCAGGCAATCGAGCGCTTGTTCGCAATGCCGACGATGACGCCGTGGGTTCCGCTCAGATCGCTCATGTCTCAAGTCCGTTGCGAAAAGACGTGCCGTGTCCGTTTTCCGGTCGTATGCGGGTTCTCGTCGCGTTCGAGTTTGGATTCGCGCTCACCGAATACGAAGACGAACACGAATACGACATCCGTTCTCGACGATCTCAGAACGGTTGTTTTCGCGAGACGCGGCGCGGAGGCCGCCAAAAGGGAGGGCGCGCTTTTTCCTATTTCGACCGCTTCTTGCCACCACGCCGCCGCGACTGGCCGTGCCGTTCTCCCTGCGCCGGTCTGGCGCGGTTCCCATGCGGGGCTTGTCCCGTCGCCGCGACGCCATTTCCCCGCCGTCCTCTGAAATTGAACGAATTCCCCATGTCCGGATTACCGCCCGGCATCCCGCCCCCGCGCCGGCCGGGCCGGAAGCGGCCTCCCGGTTTCGTCGCCGACCGGATGGTGAACTCGGGGATCGGCCGCTGTTCTTTCGGCTGTCCTTCGTGCCGCGGCAGCGTGGCGCGAATCAGCTGACGATGGACGGGCCCTTCATGCTCTTCATGCTCTTGGGGCTCGTCATGCTCCCCCGGGGCGGACACGGCGTCATCGACGGCACCGTCTGCCGGCGCCGCTGCCATCGCCGTCGGTTCGTCACCGAGCGATGCAGGAGCCGACGCGGCTGGAGCCGCGGGAGGGTCCGTGGTGGTGGCCGAAACGGCCCGGCGGGGTACTCCTCCCGTCAGGACGTCTTGGAAGAGGCTGCCAGGGGCTTCCTTCTTCTTTCGCTGCGGCGGAATCTTGGCTTGCTTGTATTCGTGTTCCGCTTCGCAGGTCGTGCACCGGGTCTGTTTGATGTCCTGCTCGATCATTGCCACGACGACGTGGTTGGTAATGCGTCGTTCTCGCGGGCAATAGTCATCAAGGACGTCACCAAGCCGAGGCTGGCGCTGTTGCATTAACCCTCCCGAAGGGTCAGCTGGAGATACGCGGGATTGGGCGCAGGTCGGAAAGTCTAGCAGAGCTACACAGTTGGAGCAACAAACCGATGCGCGTCAGCGCTCCCGCCGACGCGCATCGGCAATGAACGCACCGAGGTCTTGCAAAGCTGCGGCCACGGCATCAGGATGCGTGGATTGAGGCGTTCGGCGCGCAGCCACGGACGCCGTGGCGGTGACCCGGTCGATGACGTCCGCCTGGAACAGGTCGCTGTAGCGTTGCCATTCGGCGAGTGTCAGCGATTCGAAGTCCCGCTTCTCGTCGAGCAGGCGGCGGGTCATGAGTCCGACCAGTTCGTGCGCCCGGCGGAACGGCAGTCCTCGCGAGACCAGATAGTCTGCCACATCCGTTGCAAGGAGCAGGCCCGCCGCAGCGGGTGTCGTCCGCTCACCGTTGATTCGAAGACCGCGAACGACGAGGGCGACCGATTCGAGGCACCCGGCGAGCGTCGCGTCCGCGTCGAAGACGGCTTCCTTGTCCTCCTGCAGATCCTTGTTATAGCCGCTCGGCAATCCCTTCATGGTCGCGAGGAATCCAGCGAGCCGCCCGATGGTGCGTCCGGTTTTGCCGCGCACGAGCTCGAGCGGATCGGGATTCTTCTTCTGCGGCATCATGCTGCTGCCGGTGGACGCCTCGTCCGACAGCTCGAAGAAGCCGTGCTCCTCGCCGCTGAAGATGATGATGTCTTCCGCAAACCGGCTGAGGTGCACCATCGACAACGAGCAGGTGTGGAGGAAGGCGGCGGCAAAATCGCGATCCGCCGATGCGTCGATGCTGTTGGTCACGACGCGTGAGAATCCGAGCGCCGACGCCAGCCTGGCGGTGTCGATCGCGTAGTTCGTGCCCGCGACGGCACCTGACCCGAGTGGCAGCGCGTCCGCTTCAGCCGCGGCGGCTCCCAGCCGTGCGTAGTCGCGCCGCAGCGCAGCGGCGTGAGCCAGCACGAAATGTGCGACCAGCACCGGCTGCGCGCGCCGCAGATGCGTATACGCCGGCATTAGCGTCGTTCCCGACCGTTCCGCGAGCGCCGCGAGTGCGTCGAGCACATCGAGGACCTCGCGCTGGAGCGCCGCGATCCGGCGGCGGAGATACAGGCGCAGATCGAGCGACACCTGTTCGTTCCGGGAGCGGCCGGTATGGAGGCGCCGGCCGGCATCCCCGATCCGCTCGACCAGCTGCCGTTCCACGAACGAGTGCACGTCCTCGTCCGGACCCGAGACCCACGCGGGATCGGCGGTGCCGCGCTGCAGGATCTCGGTCAGGCCGCCGGCGATGGCGCGAGCGTCCTCGGACGACAGGACGCCCGCCTGGTGCAGCGCGTCCGCCCACCCCAGACTGCCGCGCACATCGTCTTCGAACAGACGACGGTCGAATGCGAACGAGGCACCGAACTCGAAGACCGCGGCGTCGGGCGCCGTGTCGAACCGGCCAGACCAGAGCGTAGACATGTTCAGACTTTCGCGGGAGGAACCGACGGCGCTTGGCGATCGGTGTGCGCGCCAGCGCGTGCGGCGATTTCGACGGGACCGCCCAGCATCCGCACGAACCCGGCGGCGGCCGCGCGGTCGAACCGATCGCCGCCTTCCTGCGTGGCAAGCGCGGGTTCGTACTGCGCGTACGGAGACGTGCGTCCCACCACGCGGACGTCGCCGTGGAACAACTTCAAGCGCACGGTTCCGGTGACGCGCTGCTGGACGCGCGCGACGAAGGCGTCGAGCGCGTCGCGTGTCGGCGTGAACCAGCGGCCCTCGTACACCAGATCCGCGTACGAGACGGCAACGACGTCCGACAACCGCGCCAGGTCGCGGCCAGTGACGAATCGCTCGAGATCGCGATGCGCCGCGTGCAACACGACGGCCGCGGGCGCTTCGTAGATCTCGCGGGTCTTGATCCCGACGATCCGGTTTTCGACCATGTCGATGCGTCCGACACCATGATCACCGGCTATGGTCGTCAGTGCGTCCACGAGCTCGACGAGCGGCAACGCGACACCATTCACGCTCACAGGGACGCCCTGCTCGAATCCCACTTCGACATACGCCGGTTCGCCGGCACACGCGGCGGGCTCACGGGTCAGCGTGAAGATGTCGGCAGGCGCCTCCTGCCACGGATCGTCCAATACGCCACACTGCACGGATCGGCCCCAGAGATTCGTGTCGATGCTGTAGACGGGATCGGTCGCGCCGGTCATGGCAATGCCGCGAGCGCGCGCGAACGCGAGCTCGTCGGCGCGGCTCATGCCCCAGTCGCGCGCCGGTGCGCGCACGGTCAGCGACGGGTCGAGCGCACGAATCGAGAGCTCCAGTCTGACCTGGTTATTGCCCTTCGCGGTTCCCCCATGGGCAACAGTGGACGCGCCCTCCATCCTCGCGATCTCGACGAGCCGGCGCGCGATGAGCGGCCGCGCCAGCGCGGATGCCAGCGGATAGTGCCCTTCGTAGAGCGCACCTGCCTGCAGCGCGGGCAGGATGTACTCGCGGGCGAACTCGTCGCGGCAGTCGAGGACGTGACACCGGGCCGCGCCCGCGCCGATGGCACGCGCGCGTACGTGCTCGAGCTCCTTGCCCTGACCGAGGTCGAGCGTCACGGTGACGACTTCGGCACCGAGATGCTCCACGAGCCAGGGGATGGCGACGGACGTGTCGAGGCCGCCGGAGTACGCGAGGACGATTCTGGACATTCTCTTCAGGCTACGGACTACAGGCTACAGGCAGCAGGCTACGGGCTGCAGGCCCGCTACGGACTACGGACAACGGACAACGAACTACGAACTACGAACTACGAACTACGAACAGAGAGAGTTAGCGCCCAATGATGTCGCGCACGCGTTCGGCGAACGCCACCGCGCGGCGCGTATCGCGCAGGATGACGAGGATCGTGTCGTCTCCGGCGATGGTGCCCACCACGTCGGGAAGCAGCGCTCGATCGATTGCGATGGCCGTGGGATTCGCCTGCGCCGGCGGCGTTTTCAGCACGACGAACTGCTGGACGCGGTCGGCCTGGGTCACCGAGTCTGCAATCGCCCTGGTCATCGCGCCCGGGGCGCCCGTCGCGGTGACGACCAGCCCCGTCGCACGCTGGTAGGCACCGTCGGCCGCCCGTTTGACCAGCCCGAGCTCCTTGATGTCCCGCGAAATCGTGGCTTGCGTCGCATCGAGTCCCGCGGCATGCAGGCCTTTCCGGAGCTGTTCCTGATTGCGAATGGGCTCGCGATCGAGGAGCTGCAGGATAACCGCTTGGCGGCGCGCCTTCATGAATATTCACCGAGACGAAAGAGTATACACG
>JBKPMA010000101.1:0-7457 GCA_046731935.1 Acidobacteriota bacterium | reverse complement strand
GCGCCAGGACGTCCTGGATCTCGTGGCTGCGCGGCCCGTACTGGTGACCGACGTGATCGAGCGCAGAAAAGCTGACGCCCAGAAAGTCGATCGCGGGACCCTGTCCGAGCTTCAAGCGATCGACCGCGGCGGCACCCAGTTCGCCGAGATACCGGTCGGAGAACGGGCTGCCTTCCCACCGATTGTAGAAGTCGGCCGGCTTGTCTCCAGGCTTGGTCAAGGGATGCGGAAATGTGCCGTCCGTGCCTCCGGGCGGCTGTTCACCAATGGCCTCGTCGGTGAACTTGTAGTCGCCCTCGGGCAGCAGCTTCGTCCACGTCTTCCCGCGGTCGTTTTCGACCGGATGATCCTTCAGGTAGCTTTCGATCTCCGGCCGCAACGAGCCGGCCACGCTCGATGACGTGAGCCAGCCTGGATCCGCGAACCACGCGGTTACGTCCGAATGATGGCCTGCGAGCATAATCGCGCTTCGCGCCTTGAGCGAGAAGGTGACCACCCGGCTCTTGGATCCCTGGCTGCGCGCCAGGGTTTCGGCGAAGGTCGGCACGAGCAGGCGCTTGGCGCTGTCGCCTTTCGTTGCCGCCACGCCGGCGTAGCCCACGTCAGGATGCTCCGGATCGTCCGTGCACGACACGAGCTTCTGGCTCTCTCGGTCCCACCACGCGTTGAGCACGATGCCATGCACCGCGGGCACGGTGCCGGTGCCGATCGAGGCATGACCTGCGCAGGTGACTGTATTGAGGTACGGATACGCGGCGTTCCGGAAGCGAGCGCCGAGCGCAGCGAGCCGGTGCAGCCCGCCCGTCCAGTGGCTGCCGTAGTCGTCGATGTAGTCGTTGCGCATCTGATCGACCACGAGCACGACAACGAGCCGCGGCGGCTCCGCGCCGGCTGACAGTGCGCTCGCCAGGACGCCTACCATACAGAAAACCAACGCGCGTGCTCGAGTCATGGAGGCGGTCCTCAGTGGCCTTCAGAATTGCTGCGTTTGCGACGGCGGCGTCGCCGGTTGCACGGCGGCGCCATAGAAGATGGCGTTCAACAGCAGCTTGAACGTGCCGAGCGTCTGGCCCCGGTGCTGAGTGCGGAACGTGAGCAGAATGATGTGGCCGCGGCCGACACGCACGTCGAGCACGGCGCTGGCGCCGCGCAGCACGGTATCGCCGACCATCCAGCCGCTCTCGAGCAATGGCTGCTGCGGATAGTGAGCCACGGTTGTCACGCTGTGCGCGGCCCGCGGCCCGGGGATGTACGCCGCATTGCCGACCACCATCGCGTGCGCCGCTTCAGGCATGCCGAATCCGATGGGATGCGAGGTGTCGACGTCGAGCGCCAGGATCGACCCGGGACAGAAATACGTCTCTTGCGGCAGATCGGCCACGAGATTGGTCAGCGGAAGACCGAGGCGGTCCACGAGGACCTGAGAGCTGTTGCCGAGCGCGACAATGGTGCCGCCCTGCTCGACGAAGGTACGCAGGCGAACGAGACCATCCTCGCCGATGCCGCCGCGATGTTCGGGTCGCACACCGCTGCCCACGAGTCCTCTGAGCAACTGCGCATCCGACGCCTCGGGCACCACGAGCACGTCATAGCCCGTCACGAACGCATCATCGTGCAGTCCGGTGCCACGGATCTGCGTGTAGCGCACGTCGTGCTGATCGAGGACCCAGCGTGTCCAGCCAGCATCCGTGGTGCCGCCCCAGGGCTCGTAGAGCGCAACCCGCGGCTCGCGTAGCGTCAACACCGGCACGTCGGGCTCGCGATCGGTCGCGACGACGTCGATCCCCAGCTCGTCGGCGAGACGCACCATTCTCTTCAGCGGGACGCCGCGGACGATCCCCACCCCCGCCGGGAACGTGCGTCCCGCATTCTTCACCGGCGATCGCGCCCACGAGATCTCGGCGCCCTCCGCAAGAAGCCGTGCCGTCGCGGTGAGCGACGTATTCGATTCGTGCGGCAGCAGGAAGATCGATCCGGTGCCGCTGACACGTCCGCGAGGCAGCGGCTGATCGGCGTCGAGCGTGGCGAGCGCCGCCTCGAAGGGGTGTTCGACGGTACGGAGCGAGACGCCCATCAACATCCCGAGCGACCACGCCGTCATGTCGTACGGGCGGTCGATGGGTGCTGATGGCGAGGGCCAGCGCGCATCCGGATACGACTGGGCTTCGAGCAGGTCCTTGATCCATCGCCCGAAGGGCTGCGCGAGGGGTATGACCGAGGTTCCCGCCGGGTAATGCGTGCCGTCAGCCACGAATGGTGCGGACGCTCGCTGCACGCGGCCGCCCCCGGCTTGCACGAGCCTGACCAACTGCGCGGCAGCGCGCGCGTCGTGCTGGTCCGCCGGAACGATGAACGCGAACGGTCCACCGGATGAGAACCGGTCGATCGTTCGCCGATTCATCGCGGCGAACCCTCGCACCAGCTGTGCGCGATGGCCCGCGGCCGCCTCGAGGAGGCCCGCCGCCGCCAGATGGTGGTAGTCCACGACGTCCGCAAAGGTCCATCGCCCGCCGAGCCAGGGCTGTGGATAGTTCATTCGAGGCTGCAGATCTGCCGGCGGCGGAATCACCGCGTCGCCATTCATCGGCTCGTCGTCGTCATCGGTCAGCGTTTGATGTGCCGTATCAGCCACGTGCGACGGCCGCTGCTGGAAGAGCGGCGAGGCGAGCCGTGCGCTCGCCACCTCGCTCAGGAGGCCGACCATGTTGTGCCACCAGGGATTCGTGCTGTTCGCGCCCTGCCAGAACCCGCTGTAGATCTCGCCCCAAAGCACGCCCGGCTTGCCGGCTTCGTGTAACCGCGCCGCCATTGCCTGACCGAGCAGATTCGTTTCGCTCCAGACCAGCGGATCGATGTTGGGGTTGGGTGGATTGGTATACGGCGGCACGAAAATGCGCGCCCGCCCGCTGCCCATCTGGTGCTGATCCAGGTAGACCTCGGGCATCCAGTCTCGATAGAGCACCTTCGCGAGATACTGCGACTCGGGCTGCGTCAGCATGTAGCTGTCGCGGTTGTTGTCGTGGCCGGCGTACCGCTGATACAGATCGGGCAGCGGCGCATCCTCGTATGGCGTCCCGGCGTTCTTCCGGAACCACTCGGCCGTCTGCTGCAATCCGTCTGGATTCTGCGACGGAATGAGCAGCACGATGCTGTCGCGCAACACCCGCTGCACCCAGTCCGCATCGCTCGTGGCGAGCTCGTAGACGAGGTCGTTCATCATCTGCGCGCTGCCGATCTCGTTGGCGTGGACTGACGCGCCCACGACGACCACGACCTTGCCTTCGTGTTCGATGCGTGACAGCTCCTGCGCGCTGGTCGCGGGATCGACGAGCGCACGCTGCATCGCCTGATAGCGTGGCAGCGCGGCGAGGGTGTCCGGCGCAGACACGATCGCCAGCAGGAACGGGCGTCCGTCGGTCGTGGGTCCGAGCGATTGCACGGTCACGCGCGCAGACAAGCGGTCGACCAGATGGAAGTAGTCCACCGTCCGCGTCCAGTCGGCGAGCCTGCCGTCGGCGCCCATCCGGAAGCCGAAGAACTGTTCTGGACTGGGGATGGGTTCGGCGCGGGCGTGCGCGGCGACCAGCACGAGCGCCCACAACGGCACGAGCAGCAGCACGAGCCTGCGTCGGGGCGTTCGCGGCAGCATCACCGCGAGTATAGCGTGCGGCCGGTAAGACCGATGTGACGCGCGCGGAACCGCTGGAACCTTCCGAATCGACGGAACCTTCGGAACCTTGAACCTATTGAACCCTTTGGACCTATTGAACCCTTTGAACCTGTCGAACCCTTTGAACCTGTTGAACCCTTTGTCTAGTTAGATGAGCGACATCGGGTCGATCTTCAGTTCGGCTGGATCGAGGGGCGCAATGACCGTCGCCGGCCAACGGCCTCCGACGACGCTCTCCCAGAGATTGATGTCGTACGGACGCGGATACGGATTCCTCGCGTGATCGAGGATGACCCGCACCTGCGGTCGGTGAGGATCGGCCGCGTACGCCTTCAGCACGACACCTGTCTCGCCGGTGTTCAGCCGGACGAGGTTGCCGACCGGATAGATTCCGATGATCTGGACGAATCGGCGGACCAGATGCCTGTCGAACTGGGTGCCGTCGTTCCGTTGCAGGACCGCGAGGATGCGCTCGCTCGGAAAGGCCTGCTGATACTGCCGCTGCGATCGCATCGCATCGTAGACGTCGGCGACGCCACACAGCTGTGTCGCCAGGTTCAGCGTCGGGCGCTTGACGGTGGCGGGGTACCCGCTGCCGTCGATCCTCAGGTGGTGCTCGAACGCGACAACCGGCGCGATGGGAGGAATCTCGGGGGTCCGCCGCAGGATCTCGGCGCCATCCACGACGTGGCGCTTCATGATCTCGAATTCCTTCGCGGTCAGCTGATCCGGTTTGTTGAGGATTTCAGTCGGCGTGCGCACTTTGCCGATATCGTGCATCAGCGCCGCGACACCGAACTCCCGCAGCACGGCGCCGTCCAGCCCGAGCGACCGCGCCTGCGCCATCGTCAGAATCGAGACGTTCACCATGTGCGTGAACGTGTAGTTGTCGTAGTTCTTGAGCGCCGTCAAGGCGATAAGGGCGGTCCGATTGTGTGCGACCGCCTGTGCGAGCGAGTCCACGAGCTGCCTCGACTGCCCGGGATCGACTTTGCCTTCCTTGGCGGCGGCCTGCCAGAGCTGACCGGCGATATTCGAGGCATCCGCGTACAGCCGGCGCACGGTCGCGGTGTCTGCGGCGGTCGGTTCGACACGCTGTTGAACCTGGATCCGGCCGACCTGAATGTGTGGAAACGTCGGCAGGACCGACTCCTCGCCGTTCTGATCGCTGCTCGAGGCGAGCGCCTGCACCAGGCCCGATAACTCCTCAGTGGCGACCTCGCGCTCGATCGCGATGCGTTCGACACCGGCGCGCTGCAGACGCTGCAACAGGTCGCTCATCATGGAGCTGGCGCGAGGCAGCGGAACGTCGCCGACCACGAACTCGCTGCCGACGACGCCGAGCGTGATGGAGCGCTGCTGCCCGAATGCGATGCCCAGCGTCTCGCCGAAGAGCGCGACGTTGCGGGCCACCAGCGGATGAGACGGCGAGTAGAGCTGGGCCGCCCGCAGCGCCGAAGCAAACCGGCGGAGGAGCTCGTCCGCGACCTGGACGCGTCTGGTGTGGTCGATCATCGTCTGCGTGCGCTCTTGGGTGGCGCCGAGCGGATCTGCGCGAGCTGCTCCCGCGCCGCCGCGCGCGCGCCTGATGAGCCGTGTTCGGCCGCGGTTTCGAGTGCGCGGACGGCCTCGGGCGAGCCGATCCGACGCAGCGCCGTCGCGACCGCCTTTCTCAACGCGGCGGTGCGCCGGGGTGCCCACCACTCACCGCGCTGCAGCGCTTCCCGCAGCGCGGCGATCGCGTCGGCTCCGCCTGTCGCTGCCAGGCCGTCGACCGCCGCCAGCCACGCCGATCGCAGTGACTTGCGGTAGGCGTCGTTGCCGACCATGTGACAGAAGAGCGGCACGGCACGCTCGTCGCGCATGGATCCTAGCGCCGCCATGATGGCCTCGCGCTGTCTATCGGATCCAGACGTCAGCACCTTTTGCAGCGTGGCGTACGCGTCCGGCGTGCCGATGATCGCGAGCGCTCTGACGGCTTCGCGCTGCACCGTCGCTTCGGGATCGTCGATGAACTCCGCGAGAGCGCCGAGCGCATCGTTGCCACCCGCACGCAGGAGGTGGATGGCGGTTCGCCTGACCGCCGGATTGGGCGACGTGCGCAGCGGCTCGGCCGCATCGCGGGCGGCTTTCCCGAAACTCACCAGGATCTCGCTCAGCCGCCGCACGGCCCGCCCGCGCTCTTCGGTGGCCAACGCCTCGGCCAGCGGACGAATCGTGGCCGGGCCGAGCGCGGTCACGAGGTCGCGCGCGTAGGCGACGCCGTCGTCATCGAGCGTGCGCAGGTGTCCGATCAGATGCGGCATGAGATGACCGCGCATCAGACGGTCCAGCGCCGCCGCTGCTGCGGGCCGATGGGTCGCCCGTCCGTTCTTGCCGCTCTCCGCGCTGAGCGCACGGACGAGCGGAGCGGCGGCTTCGAAATCGCCGAGCAGCACGAGGTCGTCCACGTGTGCGGTGACAGGTTCCACGATCTCCGCGTACCGCGCCCCTTCTTCTTCGATCCGCAGCAGGTCGAGCAGGAGTTGCAGATCGAATCCGCGGATCGACGCGTCGCTGACCGTCGCGAGCCATTCCGCCACACGCTCCGGAGGATCGTCGGCGATGCGTTCGACATCGGCCGCATGGCCGCGTGCGGTGGAGAGCTCGCCGGCGTAATCCTTCGAGACGAACGGCTCGTCGCTGTACGACGTCAGCATCTCGCTGGCCCGCTTCCACAGCTCGGGGAACGTCGTTTCGGCTCCGAGCGGGCTCGCCTGGACCTCCTCTTGAGCCATCGCGACGAGCCGCTGCCGGCGCTCCTGCTCGGGCACGAGCGCCTGGAAGGCCTCGACCAGGCGCGCCGTCGCATCGCGCTGCTCGATGACGTTTCGCGCGACGAAGATGCTGAGCGACGAGTCGGTCATCCGCGTGACCATCGCATCCACCACGTTGATGCCTTCAGTGGCTTCGTAGCGATGCTTCATGATCTCGAGCATCGCGTCGGGCGTCAGGCGGCTGGCCGCGCCCGACATGTTGGCGAGGAACTCGTCGATGCGCTCGGGCGAGTGGCGCATCGCGCCTGCGATGACCTGCTTGAACAGCCGCAGCAGCGCGTCGGTCTGAAGCCGCACGCCGCCGCCGGCGCTGCGCTCGGTCACCTGGGCGGTAAGATCGGCCAGCCGATCGGCATCCCCGGCGATGTCGAGCAGCACCTTCCACGTGTCTTCGTCCAGATCGACCGCGTTGCCCTGCAGGCAGTGATCGATGATCGCGTCCCAGCGGGCGGCGATACCGGCGTCACGCTCCCGCAGGACTTCGGCATAGTCCACCTCGCGCACCTGCACGTGTTGGCCGCCCGATGCCACCCACACGCGCGCGATGCCGCCGCGAGCCTGCACTTCGGCCGGTTGCGCGGCCACCAGATGGAGGAACTGCTTCCAGGCGTCGGCGTCTGCCGCGGACTGAACCGTCATCTCGCCGACCAGATGCTCGTGCAGCAGCGCGGCCAGCTCTCCGATCGCGGCATCGGGACGTGCCGGTGCTCGACGATCGATCAGCAGCCCTGCCGGTTCGACCGTGACGACGAGCGGGCCCTCGACGACGGCGCGCTGGGCGACATCCACGAGCCGGTTCAGGGAGGCGACGATGGCCGGATGGCCATCGGGGTAGAGCGACACGGCACGCGTCGCCGCCTTGCAGGCGCGCGCGAAATCCGTCAGGCGGACGGCCACCTGCGGCGCGAGCGGCTCTCGAGCAACGGGGTTCGACATCAGGCGCGCGGTGCCGCGCCCATTCTATCCGACGA
>JBKPMA010000100.1:0-4598 GCA_046731935.1 Acidobacteriota bacterium | reverse complement strand
CTCTTCGTGAAACAGATCGGGTCCGTGGCATGTGGGCTCCCCTGGCGCGCGGGCGACGACGATCGCGCGTCATCATCACGCGGGATCGGGTCGCGGGGCAACCCGCGACGCGACCGGTGATCGGGAGGGTAGTCTCATCTTCGTGAGACTGCGATCCCCACACGTCGCCGAATTCCGCCGGTTTTCGTCGATCGCAAATCAGATCGGGAGGGTCGTCTCATTTCCGTGAGATTGCGCACCCGCCCGCCCGTCCGCACCATCCGTCCGCAACCGCCGCCGGACCGCCCGTCCGCACGCCCCCTGCCGCCCGTTCTGCCGCGCACCTTCCGCCCATTTGACATCCAAACAGAAGATCGAGTACTCCATTGGCGTGTCTAATAAAGACGCACCACACGTCGAAGTCCTGCAGGGCACCCTCGATCTGATGGTCCTCCACACGCTCAGCGCCATGGGCCCGCTCCATGGCTACGCCATTGCCGCCCGTCTGGAGCAGATCTCAGGCGGATCGCTCCAACTGAACATGGGCACGCTGTACCCGGCGCTGATGCGCCTGGAACAACGCGGCATGCTCCGCGGCACCTGGGGCACCACCGATACCAATCGGCGCGCGCGCTTCTACACGCTGACGGCGCCAGGACGCGCCGCACTCGCCTCGGAGCGGAAATCGTGGGAGCGGATGGTCGACATCATCCAGGCGCTCCTGAACAGCGAGGCCTGACCATGACGAGCCTGTTGCGGCATGTGCGTGAATGGACACTACGCCTGCTGGGATCGCTTCGTGGCGGACGCAGCGATGCCGACCTCGCCGAAGAGCTCCGCGCGCACGAAGCGCTGGCCGCCGACGACAATCAGGCCCGCCATCCACCCGACGCCTCCCGGCAGCTGCGCTCGCGGCGCACCGTCGACGCCGCACTCGAGTCGCTCCGCGATCAACGAGGGCTGCCCTGGCTCGACGCGCTGAAGTCTGACGCGATCTTCGGGTGGCGCCAGATCCTGCGGCACCGCACCGCGAGCACGATCGCGGTGCTCTCGCTCGGACTCTCGATCGGCGCGACGGCGACGGCGTTCCGGCTGATGGACGCCATCCTGCTCCGGCCGCTGCCGATTGCCGATCCGGATCACCTCTTCTACGCGCAACTCACGTACGTGGAGTCATCCGACACGCGCGAGGACTACGACTATCCGAGCTACCGCCAGTTCCGCGACCTTCTGAGCAACAAAGCGGAGGTCATGGTCGTTGGCTCATCGCATCCGGTCGAGGTATCTGTCGCCAACGGCCTCAGCGAACGCTTCCTTCTCCAGTATCTGTCCGGCAACGTCTTTCCCCAGTTCGGCCTTCAGCCGTCCGCCGGCCGACTCCTCGGCCCGCCAGACGATGACACGCCCGGCGCACATCCAGTCGCGGTCCTCAGTCACAACTGCTGGACGCAGCGGTTCGCGCGCGATCCGCGCGTCGTCGGGTCGACGATCAAGGTCAATGGGGATCCGTACGAGATCGTGGGCGTGGCTCCCGCGGGATTCATCGGCACGGAGCCAGGCCTTGTGCCGGACGTGTTCGTTCCTGCAACGATGAATACCGAAGCGCTGGATGCCCGCGGCTGGTCCTGGTTTGCGTTGTGGCTGCGGCCGCGTCCAGGCGTGGAGGCGGACACGGTCCGCCACATGATGCAGGCCGCGTTCGATCGCGATCAGCGCTCGCGGCTCAAGGATTTCTCGGCAGACACGCCCAAGCTCACGATCGAGCACTTTCTCGCGCAGCGCATCATGCTGCGCCCGGCTGGCCACGGTCTCTCCCCCATCCAGAAGCATCTCGCGATGCCGTTGATGATCCTGACGGGACTCATCGTGCTCGTGCTCATGATGGCGTGCGCGACGGTTGGGAACCTGCTGACGGGACAGGCCGTCGCACGCGCACGCGAGATGGCCCTGCGCGTATCGATCGGCGCCGGACGCGCGCGGTTGATTCAGCTCGTCATGGTCGAGAGCGCAATCCTCGCGCTGGCCGCGTCCGCACTGGGTGCGGCAGTCGCAGCCTGGGCCGCGCCGACGGTCGTCGGCATGATTCGCCCGATCGAGATCCCGATCTACCTCGTCTTCGGCTTCGACTGGCACATCGCCGCATTCGGCATCGTGCTGGCCGTTGCGGTGACGGCGCTCTTTGGCTTCACGCCCGCGCTCCGCGCGTCCTCCGTGACGCCGATGCTTGCACTGAAGGGCGGTGAGACGGTCCGCTCGCGGCGAGTCATCAAGACGCTGCTCGTGCTGCAGATGACGTTCTGTGCGTTCGTCCTGTTCGCCGCCGGACTGTTCCGGGCGACGTTCGATCGACTCTCGTCGCAGTCGTTCGGACTGTCGTACGACCATGTGCTCGCAGTGGCGGCCGAGTCGCCCGACGATGCTCAGCGTGCCCAGCGGTGGCGGATGATCGCCGAAGCGGTCAGACACCTGCCTGGTGTCGAGTCGACCGCGGTCGCGGGCTGGCCGCTGCTCTCGATGAACCGCTGGACCACAACCATCACGGGCGGCAATCAAGGCGTCGAGCCGCATGATGAACAGTGCCTCGGTATTTCAGCCGGATTCTTCGCGACACTCCGCATCCCGCTGATCGAGGGCCGAGACTTCCGGGAGACCGACGTCGCGCCGGATCTCGATGAAGCCGAGCATCCGATCGCGGGAGTCGGCATCGTGACCGAAGCCTTCGCCCGCCGCTACTTTGGAACAGGCAGCGCCGTCGGACGGCAGGTGTCGATGCGGCGCTCGAAAGACATCGATGCGCCTCTCACCATCGTCGGCGTCGTCGCCGATATGGCCTATCGCCACGTCCGCGAGCCGATGAGGCCCATCGTCTTCGTGCCGATGAACCGCATCGGGTCTGGCACGATGCTCGTCAAAACGGCGGGTGACCCGATGTCGCTCGGTACCGCGGTCGCGCGTCTCTTCGCCCGCGAATGGCCCGAGGCACGGCTGCGCCAGATGCGCCCGGCGATGGATTTGATCGAGACACAGATGGTGGTCGAGCGACTGCTCGCTCGCTTGACGAGTTGGTTCGCCGTCCTGGCCCTGCTTCTGGCCGGCATCGGACTCTATGGCGTCGTCAACGATTCGGTCATTCAGCGGCGCCGCGAGATTGGCGTGCGGATGGCGCTCGGCGCACGGGCGCCCGACATCGTGCGGCACGTCACCGCTGGGGCTCTCGTGCTCGTTGCCGTGGGGCTCGCACTGGGCCTTGGCGGCGGGGTCGCCTTTGGCCGCGTAATCGGCTCGCTGCTGTTCCAGGTCACGCCGACGGAATTCTCGGCGTTGGTGGTGCCGTTCGCGATCCTGGCGGGCGTGTTCACGTTGGCGTCGCTGTCGCCGTCCATTCGCGCAGTTCGCACGAATCCGACGGAGACGCTTCGAAGTGAATAGTCGTCGTCAGTTTGCACGGCGGCCAGGCAACGGGCACAACGCTATTTCGGACCTTACATGTTTGAGCTTGGGAGGTCTTCCATGATGCGACGTGCGACCCTGTGGATGGCTGCCGTGATGCTGGCTTTGGTCCCCCAGGTGACTGCCGAACAACAGTCCTCGGTGGATGTGACTGGCGCTTGGACGGTCACGATCACATTCACGTCCGGCGAGGCGGTCAAAGGCCTGGCGATCCTGAGTCAGGACGGGACCAAAATCACTGGCATGATCGGTCCTGCTGAGACCGATATGATGCCCGCCGACGGCGCCGTGGACGGCAACACGATCACGCTGCTCACACGCCCTCGAACCGGACGCACGGCGGCATTTGCAAGATGTGAACTGGCCGCCACGGCCGACCAGATGACGGGTACTATCGACACTGACAAGGGGAAAATCGAGTTCATCCGCAAACAGCGGACGAAGCCGAGTCCGCCACCCAAATAATCCGCCTCCACCGCGGCGCCGTCGTACAGTGACGCCACCGATCTTCGACTCTAGCGTGATCGGTTGATGCGCGCTGAGCGGCAGCGATCACATGCGACTATGCCGGCGTCGAGGGATCCGCGTGCTCCCACCACGGCGGCTGCGCGCCCTTGATGAGCAGCCACAAAACCAGCGCAAGCTCCCCCATCAACGCCGGCTGGCCGTACTTGCCCACGAGATCCTGATACGGCGGCGCGAGCACGCCGGTCAGGCTCATGATCACGTACGTCACGCCGTTGACGATCAGCCAGATGCCGAGAAAGCGCGGCAGAAAGCCCGATCGGTAGACGAGCGTCCCCAGTGGAAAGAGCCAGACGCCCCAGAGGATCTCGGCGGCGGTCGTCTGATGGTCGTGCAGTTCGAGGAACATCACAGCGAGCGCATCACGTTGTGGTTTGTCGAACACGGACATGAAGTCCGCTCCGCGCACGATCATCAGCGCTGCGGCATCGCTGACGCTGTTCACCAGATACAACAGCGCCGGCATCACGCCGCCGAAGATGACGACGAGCACAGCGAGATGACGATCCACGTTGTCGAAGAGCCGATAGAACGCCATGCCCATGCACACCAGAACGACCGCGCCCACCAGATCGGCGGCCATCGCGAATCGGAAGAGCGACTCGTGCGCCGCGATGTTGCTCACGGTCACCGCGGGATTGTGC
>JBKPMA010000099.1:0-3459 GCA_046731935.1 Acidobacteriota bacterium | reverse complement strand
GCCGACATCATGGCGCTCGGCGTCAAAGGCGTGGCCGTCCAAGCCGATCTCGGATCAGTGCCGTCCGTGCAGTCGCTCCTCTCACAGTCGGTGGCTGCGCTCGGGTCCCTCGACATTCTGGTCAACAACGCCGGCATCGAGACCCGCGCGCCTTTCTGGGAGGTCACGGAGGCCGATTTCGACAAGGTCCTCAGCGTCAATCTCAAAGGCGTTTTCTTTGCGACGCAGGCGATGGTGAATCATCTGCGCGCCACTGCTCGCACGGGCCGCATTGTCAACATCAGCTCCGTCCACGAGGAGCTTCCCTTCCCGAATTTTGCCGCCTACTGCGCGAGCAAAGGTGGACTGAAGATGTTGACCCGGAACCTTGCTGTCGAACTCGGGCCGCTGGGGATCGCAATCAATTCCATCGCGCCAGGCGCGATCGAGACGCCGATCAACACGAAGCTGCTCAACGATCCGGTCAAGCTGCAGGCACTCGTGTCGCAGATTCCACTTGGGCGTCTCGGCAAGCCGGATGATGTAGCGGGGCTGGCGGCGTTTCTTGCGTCTGAGCAGGCGTCGTACGTCACGGGGTCCACGTTCTTCGTGGACGGCGGACTGACGTGGTTCTATCAGGAACAGTAACGGAGGGCTCGGCCGCTCGAGGGCCGATCTTCCTGCAGCCTGTAGCCTGCAGCGTGCAGCTATCGCCTGAAGCCTGCCGCCAGGCTATGCCTGCAGTCGCGCCGCGAGAATCGCTTTGACGAGTTCGTCGGGGACAACCTCTGGAAGCGTCTGATCGGGACCACGGTCGAAAGCCATTTTCCCGGCCGCAATGGTGTTCTGGTAGTGGTCGAGAAAAGTCACGCAGTTGGGACAGACCGACAGGTGATAGTCGAACGCCAGCCTGACATCGTCCGGCAACGCGTCCGACAGATAGTCGAGCATGAACGATGCAAACTCCTGGCACGTCACAAGCACTTCTCCGACATCCGGGTACCTGGTCCGCCGCACCCCTGCGACGGAAGTCCAGACGACCGGCTCGTTCGGGTTGGATGCCTGGTTGGCGAAGTGGTTTCACCACGGACGGGCAATCCGACAAGCCCCCCGTCCCACGCGCACAAATGCTGAATCTGCCGTAGAATCGGCACGATTTTCGAGATTCACCCCTCGCATGCACATCCCCGGGTACGACGTTCTCGCCACGCTGGGACAGACGGCCAGGTTCCGTCTGTACAGAGGCCGCCACGCGCAGGACCGCTCGCCTGTCCTGCTGAAGGTGCCGGCCCGCGTGCCGGCGCCAGGTGCGGACGTCGAAGCGCTCGAGCGCGAGCTGAACCTGTCGCGCACGCTTGCATGTCCCGGCGTGGTGTCGGCGCGGGAGCTGGTGCGGCGTGGAGACGTACCGTGCCTCGTTCTCGAAGATGCCGGCTTGATGCTGCTTTCCGCGTTGATGCGCGGTGAGCGCCCGGCGCTGGGCTGGGTCTTGCGACTGGGTAGCCGGCTGTGCGGAGTTCTGCACGCCATCCACGAGCAGGGGATCGTCATCGGCAGCATCGCGCCCACAGCCCTGCTGGCGGATCGCTCCGGAGACGTTCTGCAGCTCGCGGACCTGAGTGTCGCGTCAAAGCTGTCGGCGGACGGCACGACACAAGGGCTGCCTGCGCCGCCCGGTCCCTATACGTCACCCGAGCAAACGGGGCGTCTGAATCGTACCGTCGATTACCGCAGCGACTTCTACGCGCTCGGGATCACGCTCTATGAGCTGCTGGTCGGCCGCCCGCCGACCAGCGCTACCGACCCCCTCGAGCTGATTCACTTCCACATCGCGAAAACGCCGGTGCCACCCGCGGCAGCCGCACCGGGTGTGCCCGAGCAGGTCTCTCGTCTTGTGATGCGCTTGCTCGCGAAGGATCCCGACGACCGCTATCAAAGCGCGCTAGGCCTGCGGCGTGATCTGGATGCCTGCATTCAGCAGCTGGATGCCGGCGGCCAGGTCGAGCTCTTCGATCTGGGCAGCGACGATGTGTCGAGCCGCTTTCTGATCCCGAACCGTCTGTATGGCCGGCGCAGCGAGGTGGAGGCGCTCACGCGCGTTTTCGATGCCACGTGTGAGGGGCGGTCCACGCTGCTGCTCGTCAGCGGGTATTCAGGGGTTGGAAAGACGTCTCTCATCAGCGAGCTCTATCGTCCCATCGTCAGGCAGCGGGGATCGTTCACCTCTGGCAAGTTCGATCAGGTGATGCGCGACATCCCCTACGGCGCGCTCGCACACGCGTTCCGTACACTCGTCCGCCAGCTGCTGACTGAGAGCGAAGAGCGATTGTCGGCGTGGCGGCATCGGTTGAGTGCCGTGCTCGGCCCGAGTGGAGGTGTGCTCGTCGACGTCATTCCGGAGATCGAGCTGGTGATCGGCGAGCAGCCGGTGCCTCCGCATCTCGAGCCGACCGAAGCGCAGAACCGTTTCCGCTACATCCTGCAGGGATTCGTCAGCACGCTGGCCGACCGCGATCATCCGCTGGTCATATTCCTCGACGATCTCCAATGGGTCGATGCCGCGACGCTGGAGCTGCTGCATGCCGTGCTCACGAGTCCGGATATCACGCACCTCCTCGTGATCGGTGCGTACCGCGAGAACGAGGTTGACGAATCTCATCTGCTCACGTGGGCCGCTGGGCGGCTCTTGGCGGCCGGTGGATCGATCGAGCGCCTGTCGCTGGCTCCGCTGGGGAACGACGATCTCCTTGCGTTCCTGTCCGACACGTTACGGGGATCGGCCGAAGAGATCGAGCCGCTCTCGCAGCTCATTCTCGAGAAGACCGACGGTAATCCATTTTTCGTCATTCAATTCCTCAAGGCGCTCGTCCAGGACGGGCTCGTGTCCTTCGACCCGGATCGCCGCCGATGGACGTTCCGGATCGACGCGGTGCGAGGCGCCGGCATCACCGACAATGTCATCGACCTGATGACGCGCCGCATCAAGCGGCTCTCGGCGCGGGCACAGCGGACGCTGACACTCGCCTCCTCCATCGGCAACCGATTCGCCTGGACCACTCTCGTGACGGTCAGCCGTCAACCACCAGACGAGGTGGCCGCGGGACTGTTCGAAGCGCTCGACGCCGGCCTGATCCAGCGGGTGGAGGATCCGTACGATGCGGACCGCGGGACGACGCACGTGTTCTACACGTTCCTCCACGACCGCGTGCAGCAGGCGGCCTACGGCATGATCCCGGAGGAGCGGAGAGCGCCCGTGCATCTGGACGTCGGGCGCCTCCTGCTGTCCGACTGCGGCGGTGACGTTCCCGACGACCGCGTCTTCGAGGTCACCAATCACCTGAACATCGGAAGCGCGCTCATCACCAGCGGCACCGAGCGTCTCTTCGTGGCCCAACTCAATCTCGCTGCTGGCCGCAAGGCGAAGCTGTCTACGGCCTACCGGTCGGCCGCGGTGTATTTCGAACAGGGCAACGCGCTCCT
>JBKPMA010000098.1:0-4762 GCA_046731935.1 Acidobacteriota bacterium | reverse complement strand
ACGCCAACCAGGCCGGTGCCGGACGCACCAACCAGGTCCTGACCGCGCAGGAACGTCATGTCCACACGGCCGGCTGCCGGATCGATGTTCTGCTTGAACGTCGCCGTCACGCCCCCTTGCCGCATGAAGCTACCTTCTTGGACGTTGGTCACCCGCACCAGAGCCGGGTTGTAGGTGACCGAAACAGAGAGCGCGGAGACGCGCGGCGCGTTGTTGATCGAAATCGGTACCGTGTACGGTCCGCCGCCGACGCGGAACTCGCTCCCCGGCGGCGTCACGACGAGCAGTGCGGACGGCTGATCCGGCTGAGCGGGTGCGTTCGCCGGCGTCGCAGCGTTCGCCTGCGCGGCCGCCGGCGGCGCGCCTTCACCGACCGGAGGCGGTTGCCCCTCGGGAGACGCATTCGGCGAGGTCGCGGCCGCACCCTGGGGTGTCCCGTTCGGCTGCGGCGTGTTCGGCGGCGTCTGCGGCGTCGTCGGTGGCACGATGCCGGGCGCCGGCAACGTACCGGGCAGTCCGCCCGGCGGCGTGACAGCTCCTGGTGTTGGCTGCGCCCCCGGAGCATTCACGCCCGGCTGTTGAGGCGTCGCGGCATCAGGAGGCGCCGCAATCAGCGGCGGTGGACCACCAAGGCCCATGTTCTGCTGCGTGCCGATGTAAATCGGATTCACGTCCTGCTGCCGGAGCTCGTGCGTCCGCACCACGTGCGGCGTGAGCAGCATCACGATGTCCGTCTGCGAGAGTGAGTTGTCGTTCGACGAAAACAGGCTGCGGAACCCGGGCAGGTGAATGAGCCCGATGACGCCCTTGAGCGCGCGCCGCTCGTCCTCGCGCAGCAGGCCGGCCAGAAGCGTCGATTCGCCATCGCGCAGCCGGATCTTCGTCTCGACCTTCCGCGTGCCGAATGACGGCAGGTTCTGGCCCGCGATGTTGACGTCGGCGCCGAGCGTACTGCTCTCGACGCTCAGCTCCAGGATGACGTCGCCGTCGAACGTGACGCGTGGCGTCATGATGACGTTCACGCCGACGTTCTTGTAGTTGAACGATGAGATTGGAACGGTGCCCACGCTGCCGACGCCGCCGAACGATCCGAAGGTGGTGGTGGGGACCGGCACTTCGTCGCCGAGATTGAGGGTGATTTTCTGCCCCTCCTGTCCCCGGAGCTGCGGTTTGGCAATCAGCTTGGTGCGCGTGTCGCTCTCGAGAAAGCGTGCGATCGCCTGCGGGATCGCCAGATAGAAGTCCGCCGCGCTGATGCCAGCCGAAACCGTGTTGGCATTGAAGAGGGGGACGGTGAAACTCCCCCCGGTCGCGGTTCCGCCGCCCCCGCCGCTGCCAGTACCGCCGCCGGCCCCGGTTCCGCCGGTCGGCGCAGCCTCGGGCGAGAAGATGCCCGTCACGCTATACGCCGTCAGATCGATGCCGTACTGCTTGGCCCTCGACCGGTTGACCTCCATGATCGACACGTCGAGCAGCACCTCGGCGCTCGGCCGATCGTTGGCTTCCACCACTTTTTCCATGATCGCGACCATCGCCGCGGTTCCGCGGACGGTGATCGTGTTTCGCGACTTGTTCGGCGAGATCGTGGGAATGACGGCGATGCCTGGCACGCGGAGCACGGTGTTCAGCAGCTGCGCCACTTCGACGGCATCCGCATGCGAGAGATAGAACGTGCGGACGACCTGCTCTTCGTATTTGGCGCGGTTCTGGGCGGTGTCGGCAATGACCAGAATCGTGTGCTCGTTGATGACCTTGTAGAAGAGCGTGTTGGCCGACAGGATCTGCCGCAGCCCTTCCTCGAGCGTGACGCTCGACAACTGGACGCTGTAGGCAGGCGGATCCCGGTAGTCAGCCGCGAACGTGATGTTGATGCCGCTCGCGTTGCCGATGAAGTTCAGGATGTCGCGAACGCTCGCATTCGTGAACTTGATGTCGAGCGGCTCTTTCGACGCCGGGTTGAGCGTCGGTGTCGGACTCAAGCCCCGGGCCCGCTCCCGCATCGCCTGCAGCGCCGGTTTCGGACGCGTCGCTTCGATCCGATCCCGGATGGTCTGATCGAGCTCGGCGACCTTGGACGCGATGCTGCGGTTGGTCGGATCGTATTCGCTCGCCCGCCGGTACTCGCGCACCGCGGCATCCAGATCGCCGGCGGTCTCGGCCTCCTTGCCAGCGGACAAGTGGACGCGCGACGCCTCGAGCATCGCGCGCTCGAGCGCGATCTTGAATTCCGCTTTGTCGGGATCGGCCTGGACCGCTTCGCGGTAGTGCACCACGGCACTGTCCCAGTCGGCCACGCGCGCCGCCTCGTACCCCTTGCGGAACGCGATGCCAGCCGTGCATCCGGCCAGAAGAACGGCGGCTATTCCAAGAACCGCCGCGTTGAACACGTGTCGTCTCACGCGTGTGTCTCCGTCAGGAGCCAGACAAGCGGATGGTCTGGCTTCCGCGTCCGTCCACGTACACCATCTCGATCGATTCCACGCCAATGCGGACGATCCGATAGCGTCCTTCGATAATATCGCCCTCGGCGCCGTAGAACACGCCTCGACCGTCGCTCAGGACGGCCACTTTCTGTTTGTGCGCGGTCTTGTCGACGACGCCGATGAAGCGAAGCGGTATCGGCGGCAGAGGCGGTGGCCCGGGGGGAACGACGGGACCCACCACGCCGCCAGGGTTGCCCGGTCCGCCGCCGTCCGGTCCACCGCCGTTCGGGGGAGGCGGCGGAGCTTGCGGCTTGAACCGGAACGGATCGCGGTCGCCCGAAGCAATCTCGGGCCGCGGTTGCTTGAGCGCTTCAAGTTCGACGTTCTGGACGCCCGTGTGGCCGGCTGCGACAGGCCTGACACCGCTCCTCGCCCGCGACGCCACGGTGCCGGCGGTACGACCGTCCGATGGCTGCTCACCGTTGCTCAGACTCCACCAGAGCACCACGCCCAGCACGCCCACGAGCGCGGCCAGGATCGCGACCTCGCGTCGTGTCTTAGCTTCCATGCGGCTCGGGCTGATAGTAGGTGGCCAGGTCGAGGCTCAGCGTCAGCACGTTCTCGGACTGCGGACGCTCGGCAAGCGACACGTGCTCGATGACGACGAATTCCGGCGACGTTTCGAGCGAGTGGATGAACTGTCGCACGCCAGCGTAGTCGCCTTCCAGCACCATCGTGATCTTGATCTTCGCCAGCGAGCCTTTGTAGGTCGTGTCGGCCTCGTAGCTGCGCCGGTCGGCGCGCAATCCGGCGTCATGTGCCAGCTGCGCCAGGCGCGCATACGTGCTGCGGCGCGCGCCGGCGACATCGGCGGGCAGGACGTGCTTGTAGAACTCCCGGAGCTCGAGATCCGCCCGTTCCCGGCCGGTGGCAATGCCGCGCGCGTCCGCATATTCCTTGTCGGCAGCTGCCTTCAACCTGGCCGCCTGCGCGGCGCGAGACGCCAGCGTCGACACGCGCACCGAGAGCGGATAGACCACGAAGATATACAGGCCCAGGTTGACGAGCGCCAGGGCGATGAGCGGAAGCACGATGGCGCGGCGCTCGGCGACGATCCGCGCGATGAGCGGCATCATCGCTTCCTCCCCGGCGTCGGGTCAGTAGCGCCCGGCAGATACGTGCCCTGCAACGTGGCTTCGAGCAATCCGTCTTCGTTCGTCCGTTCCTCGCGCGACAGGACGGCGCTGAACGCCGACGTCTTCTCCAGCGCTTCGATGAACTCGTTCACATCGTCCACACGCCGCGCCACCACCGTCATCGACACGACGAAGCGCCCGTCAGGATCGATCAGCGGCTTGACGGCGGCAATCCGTACGCCTGCGGGGAGGGTGGCCTCGAACTGGTTGAACAGGCCGGTCCACGAGAAGGTCCGCCGATCGATCAGCAGATTGGCTTCGCTCGCGGCCTCCGACACGGCCTCGAGCCGCACGGGATCGATGCTGGCCCGGACGCGTCCCGCTTGCTGCCTGAGCTCGGTCGCACGGTGCTGCGCCTGTTCCACTTCGGCGGTGAGCGTCGCGTAGCGTCCGCTGAGCGAGACCAGCTGCGTCACGTTGAACAACGTAAACACGGCGATCACGGCCGCCGACGCGAGCAGCGCGACGAGCACGAGACGCTCGTTGTAGAACGGACGCGTCGAGAGATTCGTGCGCAGCATCAGGCGGTCCGCTCCCGCAGCAGCAGGCCGACGGCCGGTGCGAGCGTATCGAGCGTTTCCTGGCTCATGTCGACGCGGTCGGTCACCGTGACGGCCGAGCGCGGATCGATCGTGTCCACCCGTGTCTGGAGGCGCTGGGCGAGCTCCTTCCGGATGCTCTCGAGCGGAGGCGTCGGAACGCCGATGGCGCGCGAACGCCCGGCGCCTGCGAGAATCGCCCGCGTGAACCCGGCACCCTGCAGCCGATCCTCGTAGTACATCGCCGTCTGATGGACGACGTCAGCGAGCGTCGTGTCATCGTCCGATCCTCGATGCCGCACGAAGATCAGGTCGGCGCCACGCAGAACAGCCAGCGTCAGGTAGTCCGCCGCCACGTGCACCAGCAGCCAGTCGCCGTCGGGCGGCGCGCTGGCTGCCAGCGCCGCGTTGATGTAGTTGAAGGTCGCCAGATCCACGACACCTGGCTGCACACCTGCCGCGGCGGCAGCGGCCTCGTATTGCTGGACGACATCGCGACGCGCTGCGGTGACGATGAACTCGCGTCCGCCTTCCACCGCAACGCCGGGCACAGCGGAGACCTGAGCATCCTCGACGGGAAATGGCAGGCTCTTTTTCACCTGCC
>JBKPMA010000097.1:0-6511 GCA_046731935.1 Acidobacteriota bacterium | reverse complement strand
TCGCAGTACTCCTGTCGGAAGTCAAGAGGAGTGACGGAGGTGCGCTATTGCCCAGGCCATCGAGTGACGTCGAGCTCGGGCCTGTTCGCATTGCGGTTCGACAAGACTGCGGCGTAGTCTTTTGTCGAAGGCCCAAAAGTGTTCCGCATGCCTGACTGGTCTCTATGGCGACATCACCTTCGATCCTTCTGGAAGATTCTGCTCAGCATGACTCGACGGCTCGCCGTGACCGCCCTCGTGCCCGCCCTGTTGTGCGCCGCGCCTCGCTACGGTCAGGGTGATGATGACGCGGCGGAGGTCGCCCAGGAGCGCCGGGACGCTGAGTTCGAGGCGCCACAGCTCGCGCGGGTACTGGGTCTCGAACCAGGTATGACGGTCGCTGACATTGGCACCGGGGGCGGCGCGATGGCGATGGTGCTCGGAAGGCTGGTTGGCTCAGGACGAGTCTATGCCACCGACATCGCGCAACGATCGCTGACCATCACGCGCGAGTACGCGAGGAAGGAAGGGCTGACCAACGTGACGGTGATCCAGGGCGGCGCTAACTCGACCAATCTTCCGAGCGAGTGTTGTGACGCGCTCTTCCTGCGAAACGTCTACCACCACATCACGGAGCCGACGACGTTCAACAAGAGTCTCTACGCTTCAGCCAAGCGGGGTGCACGGCTCGCCATAATCGATGGTCCAGCGGACAAGGGGTCGGCGCTACCTGCCGGCGTTCCCGCCAACCGCGGTGGCCACGGTGTTCCTGCGACGGCGGTCATCGAGGAATTGACAGCCGCCGGCTTCGTTCACGTGCGCACGATTCAAGGGTGGCCGCCTGGTGGGGAATACCCTCGCGTTTTTTTGGCGCTGTTCGAAAAACAGTGAGGGGTAGTACCGCCCGCGGGCAGGCCGCTCCGTTTCGCGCAGCTCATCTTCATCAGTGCGACGACGACTGCGCACTTCGTGAGACGAAGTCTGATAGCATCGCCGGTCTCGTCGAACACTCAGCCGCAACTTTTACGCTCTGAAGGATGCATTGCGATGCCGGCCTACGCACCCGACGCTCCAGCCCGGGTCACGGATGCGAGCCGTGCTCTCGTATCAGCGGCACTCTTCATCGCTGCGGCGGCGGCGATCTTCATGTACGCCGCTATTGCCGGCATCACGGAGGGCCGCCTCGTCCCTTTGCTGGCCGCGGCCGTTACGGCTGCCGGCGTTGGCATCCGTCAATGGACCCGGCCCGCCGTGCCGATCGACTTGACGGGCACCTCACGCGCGTTCCTCGCTGTCAGCGCGGTCGCGGCCGTCCTCGCGCTGGTCTTCGTCTTCCGGTTGACAGTCTTCATGGTGGATCCCGCGCGGACGTCATATTCCACGATGCCGGCGAGTGACTGGGAGGTGCGGCATTCCTGCCTGTCGTCGTACTTCGTCGCAGGAGACGTCGTGCGACGCACAGCCAACGTGTACGATACGAGCCTCTACGCGGCGCCGGACGACGATCCGGCCAAACCGAGAACGCCGCAGACAATCGGGATTTTTCGCGTCGATCAGTACGAGTACCCGCCGCCGTTTCTGCTGGCGCCACGCGCGGTCTCACTGGTGGCGCCAGGATTTCTCCGGCTGCGGGCGACGTGGTACGGGCTGAGCGGTCTGGTGCTCCTCGCCGGACTCCTCAGCGCCGCGCGTGCCATGGCGCCGGCTGCGCGCACCCGCGCGCTGCTGCTCGCACCGGTCGTGCTCGTGTCGCTCGTCACGCTCAACACGCTCCAGAAGGGCAACGTCCAGCTGGTGGTCATTGCCGTCTCGGTGCTCGCGATGGCGGCGATCGAGCGGCAACGCCGGCCTCTCGGGGGCGCGCTGCTCGCACTTGTCACGGTTGCGAAGCTCTATCCGGGCCTGCTCATCGTGTACCTGTTGGTCCGACGCGATTGGCGCACGCTGATGTGGACGGGCGCTTTCGGGGTTCTCTTCGTGGCGCTGACCGTCATCGACATCGGATGGCAACCATTCATCGCGTTCCGAGAGCACTTTTCGGGCCTGCTCAGCGGAGAGGCGTTCCCCGCGTTCCGGAACCCCGGGGCCGTGGCGATCAACCTGTCCATTCCGGGGATTGTCTTCAAGCTGAAACTGCTTGGCATCGGCAACATGGGCTTCGGCGCTGCGCGCATCGTGGGCACGCTCTACATGCTCGTTGCCGTACTCGCCACGGTGGTGCTTGCACTGCGTGCGCCTCGCGATGGCACCGGACCCATCGTCTGGATGACCGTGCTGTTGCTTGCGACGTTGCGCAGCCCCTTTTTGCCGTGGGCGTACGGGACCTTCCCGGCTCTCTGGCTGCTGACGCTACTGGTGGCTGCTGGTGTGCCTCGACCCTGGACCGTTCCACAATTCCTTGTCGCGGCGTTCCTGCTCGCTGTCCTGTTGCCCGTTGATTTCCCGCTGGATCCGCGCATGAAGACACTGGCAAGTACGGTTCCCCAGGTGCTGATGCTGGCGTTGGCCGTCATCGGTATCCGGCTGCGCAATCCCAGCCGGCAGGCCGCAAGCCAGTCAGGACTCGAACGGGCGAGCGTGGCGTAGCCGTTCGATGATCGCGCGGATGGCCAATTCGAGCTCGCCGATGCGTTCTCCAGACTTCGCGCCAATCGCGGGAGGCTGGTTCACGATGGGCACCGAGCTCGGGCACGAAGACGAGCGGCCGCCGCACACCGTCTTCGTCGATGCGTTCGAGCTGGGAGTCTGTCCCGTCACGCGCGCGGAGTATGCGCGTTTTCTGGACGCCACCCGACACGAACCGCCCTGCGACTGGTCGCATCCGCCGTTTACACGAGCGAACCTCCCGGTCGTCGGCGTGAGCTGGAGCGACGCCATTGCGTACTGCGCTTGGCGATCCGATCGAGACGGGCGCTCCGTTCGCCTACCGACTGAAGCCGAATGGGAGTGTGCCGCACGCGGCCGGCAGCAGTCGCTCTTTCCATGGGGCGACGGTGCGCCTGCGTGGATACCGGATGGTGGACGCGGTCCATTGCCGGCGCCGTGGCCGGTCACACTCGGCGAGCCGAACGACTTCGGCCTGCTGGGCATCGCGACGAACGTCCACGAGTGGTGCGCCGACTGGTACGGCAAGGACTACTACGGTCGATCGCCGGATCGGAATCCCCGAGGCCCCGACCAGGGCGTGCGTCGTGCCGCCCGTGGTGGCGCCTGGCGTCATGCGCAGACGTTCTGCCGCATCACGCTTCGAAGCAAACTGGATCCGTCGTTCCGCTACAACGATTTCGGATTCCGCGTGGCGCGAAGTCTCTGAAACGCGTCGGCGTCTGCCCCGATCACTGCGTCTGTTCCGCGAACGCATCCCGGATGCGCAGCGCCAGCGACGGCGTGTTCGCGTGAGCGATGTTCGACGTGACTGCGATGACGAGGCCGCTGTCGGGCTTCGTTACCAGCGACATCACCGTGCCGCCGGCGAGCGTACCGTTGACGCTGGGTGGGTTCGTCTTTATCGCAAAGAGCACGAGATCCGACGGCGTGGAATAGAACGCCATCCCGTTCGCGCAACAGGCCAGGTCGCGCATGTACATCAACCGTCGTCCATGGCTGGGATTGTCATCGGATCTCGGCACGTAGAACGTCGCGCGTTCGCCCGGCAATGGATACTCTGCCGGGGCCAGGCCCATCGGCTGGAGGAAGTTGTGGCGGATGAACGTGAAGGGTGGGAAGTCTTCACCCGGCTCTCCGATCGCTTCAGGACTCCAGACCGCCGCCGAGTCAGCGCCGGTATGGGTCAGCCCGAGCGGCTGAACGGCAGCGCTGACCACGGACGCCGCCGTACCGATGTTGAATCGCGTGTTCGGCGTGACGGGCGTCCGCGTCACGACGTCCCGCCATCCGAACCCTTCGGCCCAGACGACCTTGCCGCCGGCACCGACCGCCACAGACACCCCGGGCAGGTTCTGCTCCAAGACGGCTGAGCGCACGAGCGCCCGCGCGCGCTCGACGGCCGCCGTGTATTGTGGCGGCGGCGCCGGGCCGGGGACCGAGGCCACCTCCTGCGATTGCGGGAAGAGACCGGCGGTCACGACCACTGCCGCGATGGTCAAGCCGATAGCGGACAGGGCGACCGCCTTCACGGGATTCATCACAGGCGTTTTCATGCCCGCAGTGTGCCCAACGGTGGGCCGCGGAGTCCTCACCATACCGTGAGCAGCCGATGAGATTCGAGTGAAATGCCCGAAAGCAGCCTATTGCTGGCGGAAGGTGCTGGCGTCTCTGGCGACGCGAGACGCGTCGCCGGACCGAGACGGTCCTGCAGCGCCGCGGGCCACGACAATGCAGGACCGATCGGCCCGGTGCCCACCCTCGAAGTGTTCCGAGAGGCAGGACACTACGTCCGCGAGCACGGAATCGTGCTCAGCGATGACACGTGCGCTCGGTTACGTCAGCGTCTCGCCGACTCGAGGGACTCGGGCACAGCTGGGAGCTCGACGTGCGACAGCATGGCCGTCGCACGGAGGCCGGACGAGCCATTGGGCAGCCGCCCCCAGATTTCGCGATGCACGCGGTCGCTCACCGTTCGCGCGAAGTCGGTTTCGATCCCCGGCGCGAGGTCGAAGCCTTCGTCGAGCTCACGGACTTCGATCTGCGAGCGGATCGCGCTGAGATCCCGGCCCCGAGGCAGCATGCCCACCTCGAGCGCGTGGGCGAGTTCGTGCGCGAGTACGCGCAATGCGCGATGGCTGCCCGCGGGTTCCGACTGATACTCGAGCAGTCCGTACAGCCGATGCCCGACGACCCAGAAGCGCCCGCGCCCGAGCAGCCGCTCCTCCCTGACCAGCAGGGGATGGGCTCGGACGGTGATCATCGCGGCTGGTATTCGTTCGATGCAGGCAAGGAGGTCACGCGCGGTGGCGGACCCTGCGCTCAGCCTCGCGAGATTGCCGGGCGTGAGGTGATCGTTCAGCGGTACGCGCAGCACCGTACGCGTCGAAGGCCCATCGTCTGCACGTGCGACACCCGCCCACATGCATCCCAAGACTGTTGCGAGGAGCCGGAACGTGACGCTCCCGCGGACGAGACGATTCGCGTGATTCCGCATGGGCACTCCCGTCGCACGCAGCGGCCGCACGAGTGCGCCGCTAACCTCCGCGACCGGTGCCCATTCGGTCGCCGAGCGAAGCGGTCCGGGCGACGCCTCTCGTCGGCACCGCGGACCGTGAGCTGGTTCGTTGTATTAGACGGAGTCTGTGATGTCAGTGGACTGCGACGCCGGTCCCTCGTCCCAGGTACATGCGAGAGTCAGTCGAAACTGAGTGAGGTCGAGTTTCCGGTATGCCTCGATCTGCGCCTTGAGTCTGCCACGTGCTATTTGCCGAACCGCTCAATCCGGTACGCGAGCTCAGGACCTTCGTTTCCCTCGTAGGCGAGCTGCGCGATGGCGAGCGTGAATGGCTCGAGGTACCGCGCGATTCGTAGCGGTCCTGCGTCAACGGGCTCAAAGCCGACATCGCGAATCAGCTGCGCCACCACACTCTTCGCATCGTCGTTGTTGCCGCAGTAGAGCAGGCTCGGCCGCCGACGGCTGCGGCGTTTTGCCTCGAAGACATCGAACAGGACTTCGCTTGGGACCGTGCCGAAGGCGGAGACAACCCTGGCCCGTTTCGTCTTCTTCGCCAACGCCTCCGCACCAGATGACGTATGCGCGATCGCGAGTTCGGTGTCGCTCGCGTTCATCGGCAGCGAACAGGTCATGAGCACCTTTCCTGAAACGTCGCCGGCCTGCTTCAACACATCATTGACGCGCGACCAGTGGACGGCCAGAAGCAGCACGTCGGCACCTTCTGCGGCCTCGCGAGGCGTGCCGGCCGTGGCGCGCGCGCCGGCTTCACGGGCGAGCCGGTTCAACTTCCGTCGACTGCGCGCGTAGCTAAAGACGACGTCGTGCCCGGCTTTCGTGAAAATCGTGCCGAGCTTCCCGCCCATCAAACCTGAACCGAGAATTCCAATGCGCATGTTCGTCCTTTGACTTGCCCGATCCACGGCCCGCATCCCGACCCCAACGAGACCAACGAGACGTCAGAGGTCGGAACGATGGCGTCGGACCAGCCAGATGAACGGCGCCGCCATCAGTTGAATAGCCGCGCCGCAGACGTAGGACGCCGGATAGCCCCACACGTCCGCGGCCTTGCCGAGCAGTGGCTGCGTGACGACTCCGCCGCCGGATCCCATCAACGAGTCGAGCGACAGCCCGGTCGCTCGCTGCTCGGACGGAATCAGATCGTTGAGGTAGGCCTGCCGCACTGGTGCCACGGTCGCAAAGAGAAGCCCCCACACCACGAGCAGCGACACCGCCACAGCGAAGCGGGGTACGAGTCCGATCAGAATAAGCGTCAGACCGCTCGCCAGCACGGCCGTGAGCAGCCACGTCGTACGCCGCGGGACGACGCCCGACAGCCGCGAGACGAGCAGGCCGCCGGCAATCTGTGCGCCGCCGACGACCGCGGCTGACAGCCCCGCGATGCCATAGGCC
>JBKPMA010000096.1:0-5099 GCA_046731935.1 Acidobacteriota bacterium | reverse complement strand
CGCTGATCCCGATGCTGCGACGCTATCGGCGCGTCATCGGCGCCGCGCAGGCACGCCGCGCAGCGTTGACCGCGGTCGTGAGCGCGGGCTACTTCTTCGTCTGGACGCTCTTCGGACTTGCAGCGTTACCGCTCGGTGTCGGGCTGGCCGCGATCGAGATGCAGCAGCCGGCACTGGCGCGAGCCGTGCCGGTTGCTGTCGGAGTCGTTGTCCTGTTATCTGGTGCCGTCCAGTTGAGCGCGTGGAAGGCTCGCCGGCTGGAGTGCTGTCGCGAGATGCCGGAGGACGATTGTGCCTTGTCCGCCGATGCCCGCGCAGCCTGGCGCCACGGTCTTCACCTTGGCATCCGGTGCAGTCTGTGCTGCGCCAACCTGATGGTGATTCTGCTGGTCGTCGGTGTCATGGACGTGCAGGCCATGGCCGTCGTCACCGCATTCATCACGATCGAACGCCTCGCCCCGTCGGGCGCGCGAGTCGCACCAGCCGCCGGCGTCATCGTCAGCGCGCTGGGGCTGGTGCTGATTGCCCGGGCCGCCCGGTGGGGATGATGGATCAGGCTTGCCGATTCGCTCGAGCACCGGCGCGCTTCTGCCAGGGACCCTGCCGGTGCTCACCACGTCTGCCGGCCGGCGAGAACCCACGCCGGTCGGTCGGACGTCGTGATCGTGGCGGTCGCGGGCTCGCGGGTCCCGGCTCGCCACTCCCGCCGCCAGGCGTGGACAGGCGTTCGATTGGCGCTGCCACGATTCGCTGGATGTCGCGGAGAAGGCCCGCATCCGATGCCGAGACCAGCGAGACGGCGCGTCCGTGATGTCCGGCACGGCCCGTGCGGCCGACGCGGTGCACGTAATCGTCGGCAACGAGCGGCAGGTCGAAGTTGACGACGAGCGGCAATTGAACGATATCCAGACCGCGGGCGGCCAGGTCGGTCGCGACCAGTACCCGCACTCGGCCTGCCTTGAAATCGTGGAGCGCACGGTTCCGAGCGCTCTGGCTCTTGTTCCCGTGGATGACGCCGGCGCGAACGCCGCGGTGCTCGAGATCCTCGCCGACGCGGTTCGCGCCGCGCTTCGTCCGGCAGAAGACGAGTGCCTGCGGCTCGCCGTCCTGGGTGAGGATCTCGGCCAGCACGTCGCGCTTGCGATCCAGAGCGACGTGTTGCACCTGGTGCTTGACCGTCGGTGCGACGACGTGGCCCGCCGATACATCGATGCGCGCCGCGTTCTGCGTAAATTCGGTCGAGAGGCGTACGACGGCGTCCGACAGCGTCGCCGAGAACAGCAAGGTCTGGCGGTCGCGCGTCAGTGCCGCGACCACGCGCCGGAGTGCGGGCAGGAAGCCCATATCCAGCATCCGATCCGCCTCGTCCAGCGTGAGGACCTCGATCGCGGAGAGATCGACCGTACGGCGCTCGAGGTGATCGATGAGCCGTCCGGGCGTCGCGACAATGATGTCCGTCCCACGGCGGAGCGCCTGCGTCTGCGGGCCCATCGCCACACCGCCGAAGATCGCCGTCACCCGTACGGGCGACGAGGCCGCGTACGTCGCCAGCGCGCGATGCACTTGCGCCGCCAGCTCTCTCGTGGGCACGAGCACGAGGCCACGCGGTTTCACGCGTCCTGCGGCGGCGCGCCGCAGACTGAGCCGATCGATCATCGGCAATCCGAAGGCGGCAGTTTTGCCGGTGCCCGTTTGGGCGCGGCCCAGGAGATCGACGCCGCTCAATACGAGTGGAATGGCCTGGGTTTGAACGGGCGTGGGGATCTCGTAGCCGAGTCGTGCCAGCGGGGCAGACACAGCGGGACTGAGACCCAATTCAGAGAACATGGGCGTAATCGTCTTTCAGTGACCCAAGAGCGGTTTCCCAGCGGCGCCGTGGGCAAGTATGGACACGGCGCCGTCAGCATGACGGCAGCCGGTCGGTCGAAGCCGGAGCTTCGAGCGGATTCGTCTCGGGGCTGCGCTGGATATAAGGAGGACCGGGCTCGAACAGCCCGTCGTGCTTACAGACGGCAGAGCGCGTGGGAAGATCCGACCTGTGAATTGTATCACATGCGGGACTGGAGCCCAGGATCTGAGGAATTCCCGCGGAATTCGACCCTGAAACAACCTGGCGTGCGATCATGGTCGCATGACCCCCGTCCGAACCTATCGCGCGGGTTCGTCCATCGAGGACTATTGCCGCGCGTGCAAAGCGGACAGGACCCACACGGTCGTGGCCGTCACCGCGGACGGGTGGCCGATTCGGGTGATCTGTGAGTACTGCCGCAGCGAGCACAATTATCGCGGCGGGCCGAGAGTGCATCCATCTGGCGCGCCGGCCGTCTCGTCTCGCGCCGAGACGCCGCAGCGGTCTTTTGCGGCAACGCCCGAGCCGTTCCCGATGGTCAGCGATCGCGAAAGGATCTCGCCTCCCATGTCTTCCTCCGACACCGGCGATCTCGAGCTCCTGCTTCGGCGCGTGTTGCGCGAGGAAGGCGGCCTCAGCCTGGCGACACCCGCGGACAAATGGCGCGGCGGTTCGCTCGTGCTCCGTCCAGGGACGCCTGGCCTGCAAGAGAAGTCCTGGCCGATTGAAACGTTCTTCCACAAGGTCGTGATGCTGCGCAATCGCCTCCGCACACTCGAGCAGCACCTCAATGCCTCCGAGCTGCCCGACGACACGAAGGTGAAGCTGCAGGCGTACATCACTGGATGCTACGGCTCGCTCACGAGCTTCAACATTCTCTTTGCGGACGACGATGACCAGTTCAAGGGATCGGGCGGCGACTGACCGCTGCCGAACGGATCCGCAGTTCGTCGTCCCACGCGCTTCGTCCCACTCCGCTCGGTTCCGCCGCGCGTCGCGCTCTTACCTGTTGCTTCCTAAAATGAAGGTGTGTCATATGTATTGGGAAACCAACAGGAGTCTCAGCCGTGCACAGATTGGACGCGCGACGACTTCGCCGCTTCGTGACACGGCTGATTGCATCCGTACTCCATCGCGAGGACGAAGCCCGCGTACGGGATGAGCTGGCGGGACACCACGCACTGCTCACCGACGAGTATCTCCGGCGTGGCCTTTCACCCGAAGAGGCGCGCCGTCAGGCGACGCTCACGCTTGGCCCGTCCGACGCGCTCGCGGAGTCGTGGCGGGACGAGCGGCGGCTGCCAGTTCTCGACAGCCTCGCGTACGACGTGAAGTACGCTCTCAGGACGTTGACGGCGCAGCGGGGATTCGCGCTCTTCACCGTCGCTGTCATGGCACTTGGTATCTCCGCGACGACGACGATGTTCAGCGTCGTGCACGCCGTACTGATTCGTCCGCTGCCGTTCAACGACGCCGGCCGCCTCGTGCTGCTCGAGGAGAAGTTCCTGCCGCGGTTTCCGCGCTTCGAGGCGTCGCCGCAGGACTTTCTGGACTGGCAGCGTCTGACGCGCTCGTACAGCGGTTTGGCCGCGTTCGAGGACACGTTCTTCGTCATCGCGTCTGACGATCGTCCTGAACGCATCGTTGGTGCGCGCGTCAGCTGGAATCTGCCGGCGGTGCTTGGCGTCGCACCCACAATAGGCCGGAGCTTCAGAGCTGAGGAAGACCAGTACGGCGGGGCGCGTGTCGTGCTCCTCGGCGAACGCGTCTGGCGCCGGCGCTTCAACGCCGATCCGCACGTCGTCGGCAAATCAACGCGGTTGAATGGGCTGAACTACACGGTGATCGGCGTCATGCCCGACACGTTCCGGTTTCCGCAGGAGGCCGAGATCTGGACGCCGATGCAGTTCTCGCCGACCGACCTCGCCAGCCGCAGCAATCACATCATCTGGGCCACGGGCCGCCTCAACGCAGGGGTCACATCGCAGCAGGCGCAGGCCGAGATGGACGTGATCATGCCGCAGCTGCAGCAGGTGTGGACGGCGAACGTGGTCCCGTTGACGGATCACTATGTTGGCGACATCCGTTCCGCCCTCTACATCCTGTTCGGCGCCTCAGGATTCGTGCTGCTCATCGCCTGCGTCAACATTGCCGGCCTGCTGGTCGCCCGTGGCTCGTCCCGTCAACGTGAGCTCGCTATGCGCGCCGCCATTGGCGCAAGCCGCGCCCGGATCGTCCAACAGTTGCTCGTGGAAACGGTTGTGATCGCTCTCACTGGCGGGGTCCTCGGCATTCTGCTGGCGATAGCAGCCGTCAGCACGCTCAGAACGCTGCCGATCGACGGCATCCCACGTCTCGAGGACGTCGCAATCTCACCGGCCGTGATCGCGTTCGCCGTCGCCGTTTCGTGTGTCACGGGTGTCTTGTGTGGCCTGGCGCCAGCCTGGCGCTTCGCGCGGGCGGACCTCGCCGGCTCTCTCAAGACAGGTGGGCGTACGATTGGCTCGAGGGCCGGCAACCGGCTACGGGGCATCCTCGTGGCCAGTGAGATTACTCTCGCCGTCGTCCTGCTTGCGGGCGCCGGCTTCTTTCTGAAGAGTCTGTCGCGGCTGCTGGACGTCAAGACCGGCATCAACGCCGAGCACGTGCTGACGGCGACCATCGACCTGCCGGCCACCAGCTACGCGGAACCTCACGAGCAGTTACGGTTCGCGGCCTCGCTCCTCGAACGCCTCCAGCAGATCCCGGAGGTGACTGGCGTCGCAATCTCGACGGGACTTCCCTTTGCCAGTGTCGAAGACTCGGGCATCTACTTTGCCGGCAACCCCGAGGGTCCGCTGAGCGGCACCGCCGCAAATCACTATCGCGTCACTCCAGACTACTTCCGTACGCTGCAAATCCCGTTGATTCGAGGCCGCTTGTTCACGGGCCACGACGCGGCTGGGGAGCCGCCGGTGGTTGTCATCAACGAAGCGATCGCGCGGCGGTATTTCCCGAACACCGATCCGATTGGCAGACGGCTCGACATCTCAGGGCCCACCTACCTCCGCGAGATTGTAGGAATCGTCGGTGACGTGAAGCAGGAGGGGTTGCGCCGGCCCGTGCCGCCGCAGGTCTACGAGGCATTCGCGCAGAAGCCGTCCTCGTCGTTCCGCGTACTCCTACGCACCGGCGCCGATCCCGAGCGGATGGTCGAGCATCTTCGTCAAGCGGTGCTGTCGGTCGACAAGGGCCAGCCGCTGTCTGATGT
>JBKPMA010000095.1:0-7791 GCA_046731935.1 Acidobacteriota bacterium | reverse complement strand
GAGCGGATGCGCGAACGGCGACGGACCATCGGCGCCAGTGAACACGATGTCGTCGGCGAACTCGCCCTTTTCAGGATCGAGCTGTGCGAGGTGGCGAATCCTCTTGGCGATCTCGTGGTCCGCGCACGCGGTGTCGCCGCTGACGCCCAGACCGCCGACACGCGTTTTTCCCTTGTAGAGCGGCACACCACCGCCGAACGCGATCGATCCGCCGCAGATTTTGCCGTTGGTGTCCTTCATGTCGCCTGGCGCCACCAGACAGTCGGCGCGGAACGGATTCGGCTCGCCCACTCCCCACAAGGAGTGGCCTGGCTGCGTGAGCGTGTAAAGGCGAGCGGTGGACAGCGCCAGGTCGTCGGTGCTGTAGGCGTTTGCCGTGTACGCCTTGGCCTTCGAGATCGCCTGGCTGCCAGGCCAGGAGCTCGCAGGGTCTTCGGTGGCAACGGCCGTCGCGCAAATCTGGCCCTGCCGGTTCACAATGGCTGCCCATTCCCGCTTGCCCGAGAACAGCCCGCCTGCTTCACCACCGACGCCCGGTGCCGATTGCAGCCACTTCTTCAAATCGTCGGCAGAGGGCAGATCGCCGCACTTCGCCGGCGCCGCTCCGGCTTGCGGCGGCCGGTTCATGTCTGACGCCGCACCCGTTTGTGTCTCCGCCGGACTGGACGTCTTCGAGCAGCTCACCGTGAGCACCATGACGCCGAGGAGAGCGAGTGGGCTGTGGTTGCGCAACATGATCGATGTCCTCATTGGGTCGGAGGCGCCTGCGGCTCGTTCCGCGTGCGGAGAGACTTGATGTAGGTCACCAGCTTCCAGATCTGATCGGCGGTCAGACGGGTGTGCCAGGACGGCATGCCGTGCGCGCGGCCCTCGGCAATCGAGCTGAAGAGTTGCGCGTCGCTGCTTCCATACAGCCAATCCACATCGCGCAGGCTCGGCCCCATGCCGCCGCCGGCCCGCCCGCCATGGCAGCCGGAACAGTTGAAGCGGATGAAGAGCTGCCGCCCTTCGCCCATGGCCGTTCGATTGTCCGTGTATGGATTTCCTGAAGCAGCCGGCGGTCCGGGAGGACCAGGAATCGGCCCAACCGCCGTCACCACAGGCGGGGGCGCGGCCGTCGCACCACCACTGGGCGGCGTACCGCCGCACGCGCAGACGCTGACTGCTGCTCCGAGTGTGATCGCCGACGCGAATCTCCAGATGCCAGTCATCGCAGAGGTACCCCGTACGACCTCAAGACCTGCCGGATCGCCGAGCCCCGACGCGTGATGACGTCGTCGAGCGCAGTCTTCAGCACGGTGTCGTCGCGGCGAACGCCCATGGCGATGTCGAATGCCAGAGCGGAGACAGGCCCGTCGCGCTCGCTGGCGATCGGAGTCACGACCAGGGGAGTCGGCTCGCGCGCGGCGTAGTAGCCAGCGAGCGGCCCCCACACGATTGCGACGTCCACGCGGCCGTCGGCCACAGCGTCGACGATGTCGCGCTGCGGATCGGGACGTGAGTAGTCGCCGTAGATTGGAAATCCGCGGACGTTCTGGATGATGTGCCGCACCGCGAGTGCCTGCGCCGCGGGCGGATTGTTGTAGTCGTCGCCGCTGATCTGGATGCCGATCGTCAGCGTCCTTAACGTGCTGCTGTCGAACGAATCGATCTGGAGATGCCGATCGCGCCGCGACACGAATGCGTACGACGACCGGTAGTAGCTGCGCGTCGGCTGCAGGAGCCCGTACTGCGCGGGGACGCCCATCACGACGTCACAGCGGCCGGCATTGAGCGAGTTGCGGATGAAGCCCCGCCGCTGAGGCAACCAGAAGTACTCGAGGGACCGGTGCAGCTCGGTGGCGACGAGCGCGGCAATCCTGTTCTCGAATCCCTCCCGCCGCTCGTTCGAAAAAGGCAGATTGTTCGGATCCGCGCAGACCCGCAGCGGCTGGCGAGAATCGGCTGCTGCGCCGAGGCCGGCGCATGCGGCGACGAGGAGCGCGACGCACCTAAAAGCCAAAGACATACACGCTGCTTCCTGCGGCGGTGTACTTCTTGATGTCTTTCATGGCACCCACCACGCCGAGTGCCGCGTAGGGATCGTCAGCAGACACGTCTGGAAACGCCACGGCGCCCATCCAGCCTCCAATGCCGGCATACACCGCCACATACTGCTTGCCGTCGGGTCCGATGTAGGTCACCGGATTCGAGACGATCCCCGACGACACGTGAAATCGCCACAGCAGGTTTCCCGTTCGCGCGTCCACCGCCTTGAACCATCCGTCCATCGTCCCGTAGAAAATCACGTCGCCGCCCGTCGCCAGCACGCCGCTGTAGACGGGGAATTTCTCTTCCCTGAGCCCCCACGCTTTGCGGTTGTGCGCGACGTCCCAGGCGACGAGCTCACCCTGGTATCCGCCAGGCCCCGGATACATCTTCACGTCGGCTCCGAGATATGGCGTTCCGGCGATGTAGTTCGCCTCGATCCCCTCGTAGTCCATACAGGTGTTGTGCGAGGGGATGTAGAGCAGCCCGGTGCGCGGCGAGAACGCGGACGGGATGACGTCTTTTGCACCCGTGGAGGAGGGGCAAATCCCCTGCGTCACGGTGCCGAAGTGCGTGTGCTTGGCGGGATCTTCGTGCGGCTTGCCCGTCTTCAAGTCGTAGCCGCTGGCCCAGTTCGTTGGCTGGAACATCTCGGCCGACAGCAGCTCGCCGGTCTCTCGGTCGAGCACGTATACGAATCCGGTGCGGCCTGGATGGATGAGCAGCTTTCTCGGCCGCCCGCCGTAGTCCATGTCGACGAGCACGTTCTCCATGATCTCGTCGTAGTCCCAGGAGTCGTGCGCGGTTGTTTGGTAGGCCCACTTCGCTTCGCCAGTATCCGCATCGCGAGCGAAGATGGTTGACGACCACTTGTTGTCGCCGGGACGCAGATCCGGATTCCAGACACCGGGATTCCCCGTGCCGTAGAAAAACAGATTCGTCTCGGGGTCGTACGAGATCCATCCCCACACCGTGGATCCCCCCAGCTTCCATTGCTCCGAGGGCCACGACGTGACGCCGAGATTCGTCCCCTGATCCTTCGCGTAGAAGGCGTGGAACGACGGTCCGATCTTCACGTCGGCATCGGGTCCGGTGTTGAACGCGCGCCAGACCTCCTTGCCGCTGTTCAGATCGAGACACGCCACATAGCCGCGGACGCCGAGCTCGCCGCCCGAGTTGCCCACCAGCACATGATCCTTGACGATGATCGGCGCCGCGGTGAATGTCTCGCCCTTGTTGATATCGCCGACTGTGGTGCGCCACGCCTCCTTGCCGGTCTCCGCATCGACCGCGACGACGGTGGCATCGAGCAGGCTGTAGACGATCTTGCCGTTGCCGAACGAGGCGCCGCGATTGACGACGTCGCAGCAGGCGATGCCGACGGCACGCGGATCGGGATGAGGCTCGTAAATCCATTTCACGGCGCCGCCTGGCTTCGTGAGGTCCACGGCAATCAGGTTGTTGGGGAACGGAGTCACCACGTACATCGTGTTGCCGAACACGAGCGGCTGGCCTTCGTGGCCACGAGCGATCCCTGTCGAGAAGGTCGTGATGACGCGCAGGTTCGCCACGTTTGTGGTCTTGATCGTGTCGAGCGTGCTGTAGCGGAGGTTGCCGTAGTCTCCGGCGGGCATGCGCCATTCCGCACCGGCGGCGCCGGCAACCAGACGGATCGTGGGCGGAGCGCCTGGAACCGTACCGCGTGGCGCCGAGGGCGCGGGACCACTCGGCGGGCCGCCGCAACTCACGGCGAGACATCCAGCAACGAGCGCGAGCGGGAGGTATGCCTTGATGCTCATGGGATTCGCGTAGACATCAGTCCGGCCGTTGGCGCGTCCGCGAAGCGCGACCGACGATCCGATTGACGCAGCCAGGCCGCAAACAGGAAGAGTCCGCCCGCGGCAAATGCCAGGCCCGCAGGCACCCACATCAGAAGGCCGGCCAGCTGTTGATCTTCAAGCGGCGTGAGCCCGTCGGGTCGCGTCACGAGGTAGGGCGCGTACCAGACGCCGGGCGAGACGGTGAGTAGGGCACCGAGCACGGCACCGTGCACGGCGGTGAGGAACACATACACGACCGCAGCTCCGTACCCGACACGTCCCTGGCGCCCGTGCGTGATGCCCCACCAGAAGAGCGTGGCAGTGCCGAAGAAGCACAGGTGCTGGACGATGTGGACGCCTTCGTGTTCCACGGCGTAGTCGTAAAGCGCCGGCACGTGCCAGATCCAGAGTGCGGCGCCGTAGAGGACGAACACGCACCCGGGCGTGGTCAGCGCATTCCACACCCGTGAGACTCCGGTGCGTCTCACCGACGTCACTGCAACGCGGCGCACGCGTGACGGCATCGCCCAGAGCAGGCCGATGATGGGCGCACCGTACGCGATCAGGGGCGCAGCGACGACCATGAGCAGCTCGTGCTGCACCATATGGGCGGCGAGCCATTCGTCGCTCCACTCATCGAGCGGCGGAGATAGTGCGACGACGAGGCTGAGCCAACCTGACGCAAACGCGAGTGCCTGGATCGGGCGGATGCCCTGCCCGTACCCGGCGAATCGCCACAAGCGCCAGACGCCAATGGCGTAGACGACGATCGTCAGCGCGAGGCTAATGGCAGGCATCGAGCACTCGATGCGGGATGGCTCCCGCGAGAATCTGGAGAGCGAAGAGAGCGCACAGCGTCAGCCCCAGAATCGCCATGAACCTTGCGCGCTGTCGCGGACGTCCGCCATCGGTCGGCACGTCGCCAGACGTCCGCTTGAACGCGGCCCACGACACCACGGCACCTCCGCAGACGAGTACGAGGGCCGCGACCGTAATTGCGGAAAGCACTCCGTAGCGGCTCGTCTGGCAGACCCACTTCACGAGCGCATAACTGGCGCCCAGGTCCAGTGCCCACGCCACGGGACCGGCGAGAATGCCGCTCCAGAGCGGCAGCGGTGTCAGCCAGCGCACGTCGCCGGCGTCTACATGAGACGCGGTGCCCAATAGATCACTCCGTAGATTGGCAACCAGGCGAGCACGACGAAATACCAGTAGACGGCGTTCTCCTCCACGTCCACGAAGCGGTGCTCTTCGACGGGACCGATGAACATGAGCGCCGTGAGGACGGTGCTGTCGAGGAAGTCCGTGACGATGTGCGTCGTGTGCAGGCCGAGCGTCAGCCAGACGATCGATCCGTAGGCGTCCCGGTCCCACGTATCGTTCAGGTGCGCGAATTCGTAGACGCGGATGATGTTGAAGCCGAGCGCGAACACCAGACAGACGACCAGCCAGATCCGCACGCGGCCGAGATCGACGTGCTCGCCTGCGCGCCGCGCGAGCTCGTTGGGAATCAGGCTCGCCAGGAGGACGAGCGTATTGATCGTTCCCCAACGAAGATCGGGCGGTGCCACACCATGCGGCGGCCACGCAGGCGATCTGCTGACCAGATAGAAGTACGCGGCAATGGCCAGGCCGAACACGGTGCCTTCGATCGCCACGATGCCGAGCGTTCCCCAGAACGTGAGCGTCCTGGAGCCGAACGCCCCGGGAGCAAGTCCGCTGACGTCGAGCGTTCGCGGAGTCGCGCTCATATCGCGCCTCCCGGTGCTGGCGCTTCCTTGGGCCGCGGCAGCGTGCGATGCGCGAACGGCCAGACCTGCGTGCCTCCTTCATCGGGACGCTTGGGCCAGAACCAGCCGACCATCGTGACGAAGACGGGGACGGCCCCGTACACCACTCCCCACGGCGTGAAGATCGACCAGATGAAGAGGATGGTCACGGCGATGCCGGTGAGGAAGGGCCAGATCGACGGCTCCGGAAACAACAGGCGATGATCCGGCTCCGCATCGAGGATGTGCGTCACGAGCACGTCGCGCCCGTCGTGCCGCAATCCGACGATGACCGGCTGATCCGGAGGGTTCTGCCACAACGGATCGCGTCCGGCGACCGTGAGCGGCAGAGGGAAGTTGCTCGACGGCGGCGGCGAGGTCGTGGCCCATTCGAGCGTGCTGGCGTCCCATGGGTTGTCGGGCGCGACCACGCCCGACCTCAGCGATCGCACAGCGTCGAACAGGAACAGGGCAACGCCGCACGCCATCAACGCAGCGCCGGCGCTGGCAAGCAGGTTCAGGTCGCCCCAGCCCATGGACGCCGGATACGTGTAGACACGTCTGGGCATGCCGTGCAGGCCGAGCGTGTGCATGGGGAAGAACGTCAGGTTGAAGCCGATGAACAGGAACGAGAAGACCCAGGCACCCAGCCGTGCGCTGAGCATCCGGCCGGTGATCTTCGGATACCAGTAGTAGAACCCGCCAAACAGCGGGAACACCGCGCCCCCGATCAACACGTAGTGGAAATGGGCGACGACGAAGAAGGTGTCGTGCACCTGGATGTTCAGCGGAACGGCCGCCAGCATCACGCCGGTCAGACCGCCGCAGACGAAAATCGCGAAGAAGCCGAGCATCCAGAGCATCGGCGTCTTGACCCGGACGCGGCCGGACCACATGGTCGCGATCCAGCAGAAGATCTGCGTACCGGTCGGTATCCCGATGATGATGCTCGCCGCCGTGAAGAAGCTCTCGCCGAGCTGGGGAAGGCCTGTTGCGAACATGTGGTGCACCCACAGGCCGAATCCCATGAACGCCGTGGACACCAGCGAGAGGACGACCGCCAGGTACCCGAACATCGGACGACCTGAGAAAGTCGCGATGATCGTCGAGACGAGACCGGTGCCGGGGATGAAGATGATGTAGACCTCGGGGTGGCCGAAGAACCAGAACAGGTGCTGCCAGAGGAGTGCATCCCCGCCGTGCTCCACATCGAAGAAGTGGGTGCCGACCAGCCTGTCGAGGATGAGCGACGTGCTCGCCAGCATCACGGCGGGCATGGCGAAGAGCACCATGAACGACGTGACCACCTGCGCCCACACGAAGATCGGCACGCGATTGAGCGTCATGCCTGGCGTCCGGAGCTTGAGCGCGGTGGTGATGAGCGACACCGCGCCAGCCAGAGAGCCGACTTCGGTGAACGTGATGAGCTGCGCCCAGACGTCGGCGCGCTTGCTGGGCGTGTACAGCGTTTCGCTCAGCGGGGGATACGCGAACCAGCCCACGTCTGGTCCCGCGTTCAAAATGAACGAGACGTACAGGAACACGCCGCCGAAGAGCAGCATCCAGTAGCTGAATGCGACCAGCCGCGGGAAGGCGATGCTGCGGGCTCCGACCATCAACGGGACGAAGTAGATCCCGAGCCCCTGCATCACTGGCACGGCAAACAGGAACATCATCGTCGTGCCGTGCGTGGTGAAGATCTGGTTGTACAGGTCGGGGCCGAGGATGGTGTTGTCGGGTCTGGCGAGCTGCAGCCGCATCAAGGCTGCGAGCAAACCGCCGAGCAGAAAATACCCGAAGGCAGTGGCGAGATAGCGTCTCCCGATAGATTTGTGGTCGACGTGCGCGAACCACCCGAGTATTCCGCGAGGGTCCGCCCACGTGCGTTCCAGTGCCTCTGCATGTACGACGATCGGCTCGGGGTTCGGCGTCATCGGAGCGTGCGCAGATATGCCACGAGCGACTGCAGGTCCTCGTGGGAAAGAGGCGTCGGTGGCATCTGATTGCCGGGCTTGACGCGCTGTGGATCCCGAATCCACCCGGCGAGATGTTCCGGCGTGTTCGGAACCGTTCCGGCGCCGAGCGTGCTGCGTGTGGCAAGGTGCGTCAGGTCGGGTGCGACCTGACCGGCTGCGTCGGTGCCGCGGATCGTGTGGCACGTCGCACAGCGGGAC
>JBKPMA010000094.1:0-15530 GCA_046731935.1 Acidobacteriota bacterium | reverse complement strand
TCTGAAGAGAGTCGTGGATGACCTGATCCATCGTCTTGACGTTGGCGATCGGGAGCTCGGGATCCAGCGATTGCACGACGGCCGTCACGCTCTTCTGCATGGCTTCGGGATCGCCGGCCGTGCGAATCTGGACGCCGCCACCGGGCCATGGACTCTGCGCGTACGGAACGTCGATCTCCGGAAAGTCACCGTCTCTGGGTCCGCCATTGCGCACGTATTTGGAGACGCCGACGATCTGCCACTCGACGGCCGGTCCGAGCTTGGTGACGCCGGGGATCAGCTGCTCGATCGACAGCCGCTGCGTCAGCGGATCCACACCCTTGAAGAACCGCTTCACGAACGTGTCGTTGACGATGGCGACACGGACCGAGCTGGCCGTGTCCTGCGCCGTGAACGCGCGGCCTTTGAGGATCGCGATCCCGAGCGTTTTGAAATATTCAGGCGTCACCTGTCCGAATCCCGCGCCCGGCCGCTGCGAGGGATCCGACACCGGCTTTCCGACGATGGTGAACGGCATTCCGAAGCTCGTTCCATACACCGGCATCGTCGTCGACACCGATGCCGACGTGACGCCCGGCAGCACCTGCAACCGTTCGAGCAGCCGATCGTAGAACGCCGTCACGCGTTCCGCGCCGTTGTACCGGTCACCGGACATGGGGATGTTGAACGTAAGCAGGTGATCCGAGCGGAAGCCCATGTCGACGTTTGCGAGATTGACGAGGCTGTGGACCGCGAGGCCGCCGCCGGCCAGCAGCGCGAGCGCCAGCGCAAACTCCGCGACGACCAGCGCGCGCCGGAACGTGTTCCGCCCGCCGCTGATCGAGCGTCCTGATTCTTTCAGCACCTCATTGGCATCGGTCCGCGTCGCCTGCCATGCGGGTACGCACCCGAAGAGAACGCCCGAGAGCATCGACACGCCGACGGTGAACAGGAGAACCGGTACGTTCAGCTCTACCTCCGCCTCCGATGGCAACGTGTACTCCGGCATCGCGAACAGGATGCCTTTGAGGAGGAGCCACGCGAGCGCGACGCCGAGCAGTCCGCCTATGCCCGCGAGCACGAGGCTCTCGGTCAGGAACTGCGCGAACAACCGCGTACGCACCGCGCCGAGCGAGTGACGGACCGCGATTTCCCGCTGCCGTGCGGCGCCGCGGGCGAGCAGCAGGTTTGCGACGTTCACGCAGGCGATGAGCAGCACGAAGCCGACGGCTCCGAGCAGGAACTTGAGGGCCGTCTGCGTGTTGTCGCTCAGGAAATTGTTCTTCAGCGGCTCGACGCTCGCGCCCCAGCCCTGATTCGAGACCGGGTACAGCTCGGCCAGGTGCTTCGCGACCGCGGTCATGTTGGCATTGGCCTGGGCCAGCGAGACACCGGGCTTCAGCCGGCCCATCACCAGCAGCCAGTGGAAGTCGTGATTGATCTGTTCGGGCTTGAACGCCATCGGTAGATACATTGCGCTTTGCTGGCGATCGGCAAGACCTGGCTGAAGCACGCCGACGACAGTGTGCGGCATGCCATCGATCCGGATCGTGCGTCCGACGATCCCGCGATCGCCCGCGAAGCGATCGGACCACATGCGGTGCGTCAGGATCACGACGTGGTCTTTGCCCGGCTGGCCCTCTTCCGCAACGAAGTCGCGCCCCAGGAACATGGGGTTGCCGACCATCCGGAAGAATCCAGGAGTCGTGAGACCAGCCTGGACCTGCTCGGGATGATCGGCGGACGCGAGATTCGCGTTACGGCCGCTGAAGGCGTTGAGGTCCTGGAAGACGGTCGCTTGCTGCTTCCAATCCAGGTACGAGCCGGCCGCCGAGACATTGCGGCTGCCCTTGATTCGCGACCACACCATGACGAGCTGATCGGGCTCGGGATACGGCAACGGCGCGAGAAGCGTCGCGTAGACCACGCTGAAAATGGCCGTTGTCGATGCGATGCCGAGCGCCAGCGCGAGCACGGCTACGGTGGTGAATCCCGGTCGCTTCAGCAGCAGCCGCAACCCGACACGAGCGTCCGTCCAGATGTGTCTCACAGAGCCTCCGCGTCAGGGCAGTCAATCTCCGTACCGGCTCGTGCGTGGGCTCGTGCGGTGATTTGCTGGAAAATTAGCACCTCGAGTGTGAGAGGTGTCCGGATGTGGGCTGGATCTGTCCGCTGGTGGGACACGGGGTCGTGCCTCGAGGGCCCCACCCCGAAGGCCCGACCCCGGAACTGCAGGCGTCAGCTCCGCCAGAACGTGAATTCCGGCAGCTTGCCGCGCGTCACGAGGCGAAGGAGGAACAACAGGGCGTACACGGCGGCCGGCACCCACGGACGATCCAGCCGCAACACGATCCGCTGCATCCACGGCCATCGTCTCATCGCATAGACGGCACCTGGCGCGGCGAGGAGGAAGTACACGGGAAAGATGTAACGGTCGGCTTTACGGTGCGCGAGCGAGAAGGCGCCGACGAGAAGCACGCTCGTCCACACCGCGAACCAGAAACCCTGCCTCGATCGATCGGCCGGCGCTCGCTCGGGGATGGCAGTAAACGCCCGCAGCCCGTCCGCGCGCGCGGCCATCGACGCACCCCAGGCCGCGACGAGGCTCCAGGGGAACGCAAACCAGGCCAGCCGCCCCAGATACCACGCGAGGCTGTACGGCGTCCGTACCGCGAGTGATCCCTCGGTCAAGGCGCCTTCCGGCACTTGCCGCGCGAGATAGGTCTCGAGAAACGATCGCCCCGTCACGTGCAGGTACATCGTCTCGTATCCCCACGTGACCAGCACACCGGCGATCGGCATCAGTCCGACCCCGACCCATGCCGCAACTGGATGCCGGCCGGTCGATGCGGCGGACGCGCGAGCCACAACCCGGCCGCGAGCGATGAGCCACATCACTGAAGCGACGGGCACCATGAAGGCAAACACGCCTTTGACGAGCAGGACGCCGCAGAATCCCGCCAACATGCCCGCTGTCCACCCGGGCCGCGTCCGTGCTCGCTCCGTCGCATACAGCGCGAACAGCCACGCGGCCAGGACGGCGTACTCCTGGTTGGCGCGGATCCGGAACACGAACGCAATCGGCAGCAGCTGGAGCACCCACCCGAGCGCGCGTGCCTCGGTGGGCGTCGACACCGCTCTCGCGATCGCGACGATCAGGGCAAACGACAGCACCTGATACAGCGCGTTGACCGCATAGGCCGCCTGCTCGGGAGGGTAGCCCAGGCGCCCACCAAGCGCCGGCACCACGAACATTCCAACGGGATGCTCGTGATACGGCCCCGTCAGACCCCAGAACCCCCACCACTCGGGAGCAATCCACCGCTCGACGGGCTCCGTGACCAGGCGAGCTGAAATCCCCGCGTAGAGTCGCGAGTCTGGGTCGCCGCTCGTGTAATGCACCGCCGCGAGGATCGTGATGCACGCAAGCCATGCGATGACCCACGCGGCCAGCGCCACCCGATGGGCCGCGCGCGCAGTCTCAGGCGCACGTGCGGTGTCGTCTGTACTCACCACTCAGTGTGGATCAGCCGTTCGAAGGAATCGGGCGGGAGGTCTTCCAGCGAGCTCACGACGACGTCCGCATCGAGCGGACGGTTCATCGACGTGATCCCGATAGTGCGCATTCCGCCGCGGCGGCCGGCCTCGACACCGGCCGGCGCATCCTCGACGACCACGCAGCGCGCAGGCTCCACCACGAGTTTTTCGGCGGCGAGCAGGAACACGTCGGGAGCCGGTTTGCCGTGCGCCACTTCTTCACCGGACGCCCAGGATTGCAGCAGCTCGTGGAAGCCGAGCACGTCGATGATGGTCTCGATATTTTCCGGCGGCGCTGACGAGGCGACGGCCTGCCGCCAGCCTGCGTCATGGAGACGCTCGAGCCACTCGCGGACGCCGGGCAGCGGCTCGATACCGGTGGCCCGCACCATCTCGCGGTATGCCGCCTCCTTGTCGCGGCCGATCCGCGCCACGTCGGCATGGCTGATCGCATCGCCGAAGAATCGGCGCAGGATCGTGTCATTCCGCTGCCCGAAAAACGACGCGAACTCCTCGTGCGTCAACGTGTGGCCTTGCTGCGCGAGTGCGTCGCGCCAGGTGAGCCAGTGATACTCGGCAGAGTCGATGAGCGTGCCGTCCATATCCCAGAGGACAGCGCGAGGAGAAGGCATGAATGCTCCAGGGCTACGGACGACAGGCTACTGACTCCAGGCCTCGTTCGGGCTCGAGCGCCCGGTACAGTGCCATGGCCCGCAGTTTGTAGGCCGCAGCCTGCTAGTGTCTGAAATGTCGCCGCCCGGTAAACACCATGGCGATGCCGTGTTCGTCGGCGGCCGCGATCACTTCTGCGTCACGCATCGAGCCGCCCGGCTGCACCACGGCCGTCGCACCCGCCGAGGCGACGGCATCGAGACCATCGCGAAACGGGAAGAACGCATCCGACGCAGCCACTGATCCCTTCAATGGATCGGCGGCACCCGAGGCACCTGCCTTGAGGACGGCGACTTTCACCGCATCCACGCGGCTCATCTGACCTGCGCCGACCGCAAGTGTTCGATCCGGACCTGTAAAGATCACGCTGTTCGATTTCACGTGCGCGCACACGCGCCACGCGAAGCGGAGGGCCGTCCATTCTTCAGGTGTCGGCTGCCGCTTGGTCACCACCTTCAGGCCAGCGGCATCAGGATCGGTCCACGGCCGCCGCGCCTCACCGACGACGTCGCGGACCTGGACGAGCACAGCACCAACGACCGATCGCAGCTCGAGCGCGCGACGAGAAGCGGCTTCGAGATCGGCGACCACGATCCGCATGTTCGCCTTTTTGGCCAGGATCGGACGCGCGTCCTCATCCACCCCGGGTGCCACCACGGCTTCGATGAAGGTCGAGACGATCGCCTCGGCGGTCGCGACGTCGATCGGACGGTTCAGTCCGACGATGCCGCCAAAGGCGGCCAGGGCATCTGCCTCGCGCGCGCGCACGTATGCGTCGGCGGCATTGAGCCCGGTCGCCGCTCCGCACGGATTCGTATGCTTGATCACGACGGCGGCCGGCTCAGAGAACTCCGCCGCGATCCGCGCGGCCGAATCGAGGTCGAGCAGGTTCGTAAACGAGAGCTCCTTGCCCTGCAGCACCTGCGCGCGGCCGAGTCCATCGGGGCTCATCGCGTACCAGGCAGCCGGCTGATGCGGATTCTCGCCGTATCGCAAGTCGCGAATCTTGGGCAGGCTCAGCACGAGGCGGCTCGCGCCAACCAGCTTCCCGGTCTCCCGCTGCGGTCCGTTCTCACCAATGGTGATCGTCTCGAGCGTCGCGGCAATCGCCGCGTCGTACGCCGCCGTGTGGGCGAACGCTTTCCGCGCGAGGTCGAATCGGAACGCGAACGACGGGCCGCCGGCGGCACCGAGCGCGTCGAGCACCGGCTGATAATCGGCCGCGTCCACGACGACGAGCACATCGCGGAAGTTCTTCGCCGCGGCGCGCACCATGCTTGGTCCGCCGATGTCGATCTCCTCGACGAGCGCATCGAACGGCGTCTCTGGATTGTCGGCTGCCTTCTGAAATGGATAGAGATTGACGGCGACGACGTCGATGAGGCCGATGCGGTGCTCGGCTGCGGCGGCGACGTGCGAGGCTTCATCGCGCCTCGCGAGGATGCCGCCGTGAATCATCGGATGGAGGGTTTTGACTCGGCCTTCCATCATTTCTGGAAAACCGGTGACGTCCGACACCTGGGTGACCCGGAGCCCGGCGGCCGCGAGGGCGCGTGCCGTGCCTCCCGTGGAGACGAGCTCGAATCCCAGCCGGGTCAATCCGGCGCCGAACTCCACGAGTCCGGACTTGTCCGACACACTCAGCAACGCGCGACGCATGACGCTCCTCGAGAAAAGCCCGCCCGATCAGGCGGTATCGATCGGTTCGCGGAGCTCGACGGCCCAGCGCAGCCCGACCATAGCAGCGGAAGTCCTGAAGTAACAACAGATTGACAGCGGTATGACGAGTCTGTCATGATCGGAGAGGCGCTCGCGGGCTCAGCTGAGCGTCGGGGCCGCATAGCGGCCCGTCGTGCCCTTCGCCGCCTGGCGGCTGGAGGGTTGGTCCGATTCGCGGTCTTGTGCCGCGACCAGCAAGCAGGAAACAGAACGATGCGTATCACAGGCAAGGTCAAGTGGTTCAACAACGCCAAGGGTTACGGGTTTATCGAGCGCGAGGGCGGTAGTGACGTATTCGTCCACTACTCGGCCATCACGGGTGCCGGGTTCCGTTCGCTCGAGGAAGGCCAGGCGGTGGAGTTCGAAATCGTTGACGGACCTAAGGGCCCGCAGGCCGGCAACGTCATAAAGGTCTAGCGCTTCCCCCAGGGTGCCGGCGTCCATCTCCGGGCGCCGGCTCCATGGTTCCTCCCTAGGTTCCACTCCCCTTCAATCCCTTCGCCGTAAAGCTCACCTTCCCGTCCTTCACCGCAACCTTGAACGCGACCTCGCTGTTGCCTTTCTGTTGCAGCCGCTGCACCTGCGACTGCACCAGCTCGGTGAACTTGCTGAACGGAACCGCTTCCTCGCCAACCGAGCGGCGCGCCTGCACCAGCTGATCGTAGAGGTGCTGGAGCTTCTCTTTCTCTTTTGCCGGATCCTTGAACGACTCGACGTTGCTCTTCCGCCGCGACGGCTCGTCGGTGTTGGCCGCGGGCTCGGTGATTTTTGCGGAGGGCTCGCCGGTTCGAGTCGCTGGCGGCGGCTCTTCACGACGCGGCGGCGAAAACGAGCCGTGGCGCCCGACCTCGCGGTTCTTCAGTCCGCGATCCCAGAGATCGGTGAAGGTGGAGAACCGGGCCTGCAGCGTCGTGAACCGGAACCGATCCGCGTAATTCTGGATGTGCATGCGGTCGAGCCGCGTCACCAGCTGCTCGACCCGCTTGCGGGATTCGATGGGCGGCCGCGGCAGACGTCCGGCGAAGTACATGTTGTACTCGGCTTCGAGCTGCCGCAAAGCGGCATCGAGCATCCGCAGGTCGCGTTCGAGATCGTGGGGCTCAGGCACCGATAGCCAGGAACCACGCGAGCGGAATCCACAGCTCGCGCGCAAAAGGCACCGGGCGGTCGTCTACGAGGACATCGCACGTGTCGAGCCGGTGCACGATCGCGTACAGCTTGCGCATGGCGGCAGCGTCGCGGGGATAGAAGCGCGCCCGATGTCGGAACGAGTCGCCAGTCCCGGTTTCACGATACTCCGCTGACGTGCGCGCCAGCGCGACAGCTTCGTCATAGTCAGGAGCGTCGAAACGAGGAAAGACGATCGTGAACGAAAACGGCCGCGGAGGTTTTCCGAACAGGGCTTCGTGTAGATCCGGATCGAGGCTGGCGAGCTCTTCGGGCGTCGGCGTTTCGGGGAGGTCCGCGTACGGCCAGAACCGCTCACGCGGCTGGACGCGCGGCGCGCCGGAACCCTCCGGAAACACGGCCTCGGCGTGCGGATCGTTCTTGGACTGACTCATCGATCAGGGAGGATGGCCGGACGGAATGCCGGAGGCGGAATGGTATCCTGACGCGGCCGTCACGGCAAGGCATGACAGAACGACGCGCCATTCCCTCAATCGAGCAGCTGCGGCAGCGTCCTGCCATCCAACGGCTCACTGCGGAGTTCGGCCACCAGGCCGTTGTCGACGCACTCCGGCGCGAAGCGGAGGCCTGGCGCGCCCGACTCATGACATCGACCGACCACCCGTCCGCCGAGACGCTGGCTCAGTCGATCGAACACGATGCGGCGCGTGCGCTGGCCGACGTCATCACGCCGTCGCTTCGACCCGTCATCAATGCCACAGGCGTCATCATCCACACGAATCTCGGACGCGCGCCACTGGCCGAGCCGGCACTCGCGCGCCTGCGGACGCTCGGCACCGGCTACAGCAACCTTGAATTCGACCTCGCCACCGGATCGCGAGGCTCGCGTGCGACACACGCCGAGTCTCTGCTTTGCCGCGTGACGGGCGCCGAAGCCGCAGTGGTCGTCAACAACTGCGCCGCCGCCACGCTGCTCGTGCTGTCGGCGATCGCGCGCGGCCGCGAGGTGCTGGTGTCTCGCGCGGAGCTCGTCGAGATCGGCGGCGGCTTCCGTGTGCCCGATGTGATGGCGCAGTCTGGCGCAAAGCTCCGCGAAGTCGGCACCACGAACCGGACCCGCCTGAGCGATTACGCACTGGCGATCGGGGATCGGACCACGGCAATCCTCCGCGTGCATCCCTCCAACTTCCGGATCGAGGGTTTCGTCGAGCGGACGCCTCTTCCCGATCTGGCCGCGCTTGCGCACCGATTCGACCTGCCGCTCGTCGAAGACCTCGGAAGTGGCTTGTCCGTGTCGAACGCGCCGCCAGCCCTCGAGGCTGAGCCGCGGGTACAGCAGGTGCTCGCGGCCGGTGTGGACGTCCTGTGCTTCAGCGGCGACAAGCTCCTCGGTGGCCCGCAGGCGGGAATCATCGCCGGCCGCCGCCGCTGGATCGATCCGATCCGTCGTCATCCGCTGATGCGCGCCCTGCGTGTGGACAAACTGACGTACGCGGCGCTCGAGGCCACGCTCGTCGAGCATGTCGCCGGACGTGCGAACCAGACAGTGCCGGTGTTGCGCATGGCGGCGCTCGACGCGAATGCGATTGCGGCGCGCGCCGAACCGATGGCGGCGGCGCTTCGGTCAGCGGGGTGGTCAGCAGACGTCGTGGACGGAATGTCTGCGATCGGCGGAGGCAGCGCGCCGGGCACGGGCCTGCCCACCCGCCTGGTGGCGATTGCGCGCAACGGTCTGACCGCCGACGCCCTGGAAGAGCAGCTGCGCCGGCTCGATCCACCTGTCATCGCGCGCATCGAGCATGACAGGGTCGTGCTCGACTTGCGAACGGTGGAACCCGAAGACGACCACACGCTCGCGACGCTTCTCATCTCGGATTTCGGAATGCCGACGCGTGGCCGAATCCTCGAGCCTGCGGAGGCGGGAAATGCGGAATGACATCGCGTTTCTGATCGCCATCGTGCCAGCGGCGCTCTTGGCCACGCCCGCGCAAAATCCTGCTGACCGGTTCAAAGCCTCGACGACAGCCGTGGTCGTCGACGTCGTCGTCCACGACAAGCAGCAGCGTCCTGTCGGCGGGCTGACGGCGGACGACTTCGAAGTCTTGGAGGACGGCAAGCCGCAACAGATCACGTCGTTCGTGGCCGTCGACAACGGCGACGCGATGTCCCAGACGGCTGAGACTCCGCCGGGCGCCTCACGCGCGCCTACGCTGGTTCATGCCGACGATCCACCCGCAGTGGCGGCGCTCGTCTTTCACCAGCTCAGCATGGAAGCGAACTTCCTGGCGATGAAGGCGGCCACCCGTTTCGTAGAGGACGCGGTTGGACCGCGAGGCTTCGCCGGCATCTTCTTTCAGGAGTACGCGCTTCACGTCATCGCGCCGTTTACGAACAACGTCGACACTCTTACCAAAGGATTGCGCACCGTAGCGATGAGCGCCATCGGTCCGACAGACCCCATCCCTCCAACGGGCGTACTCGACTGTACGGCGAATTCTGGTGGCAGAGCGCGAACACTCTTGGTCTTCGATGGCCTTCGGGCAATCGTTTCGTCACTTGGACATCTTCCCGGCCGCAAGGCATTGGTCCTCTTTTCGGAGGGGGTCGACACCAAAGGGTGGTTGTGCGACGACCGGCATGCCGAGTTCCTGCGACTCACCGAAGACGCGAACCGCGCTCGTGTTGCGTTCTATACGTTCGACGCGGCAGGTCTTCGCATCCAGAGCACGGTCCGGGCGGCGGAAGCCGCGCCTTACGTTGCGATGACGATGATGGCGCAGGAAACGGGAGGCGCACTCGTCGAGAGCACGAACGACCTGGGACCTGGCATGGCACGCATCGCTGCCGACCTACGACAGTACTACCTCCTCGGATACACACCGTCGAAAGCCGCCGACGACAAGTACCGGGCGATCGATGTGAAGGTGAAGAGGGAGGGTCTCACGATCCTCGCTCGGAAGGGCTACCGCGCAAGTCGTGACGCGGGTCCCGCCGTGGTGCGCCCTGCCGAAGTACCGGCCCTGCTGCTACTGGACGAGCCCAAGCACGAGGATGAGATTCCACTGCTCGTCAGCACGCTGCGCATGCCGCAGCCCGACGCTCCAGGCAAGGCGGCCATTCTCGCCCGGGTGCCGCTCGACGCGGTGACGTTCGAGTCATCCTCGGCATCCACTGCGCCAACCGGACGACTCACGGTGCTCGCGCGCGTCGAGAACAAGAAGGCGGACGTCGTTCACTACGCCGCCCAGACCTACGACCTCACGTCGCGGGCTGGGCAGACGGACGGCGGCGGCAGCATCCTCTTCTTCAGCGAGGCGGTCCTGCCTCTGGAGCCCCTCTCGATCGCCGTCGCCGCGTTCGACGCGCGTGGCCAAAAGGGTAGCGTGCGCTCGATAACGCAAGACGCGACCGGCGATAAGTCTGGCGTTCCGCGAGTCGGTGACCTGATCGTCGCGAACCAGCTGCGGCAGAGACAAAGCGCGACGCCATCGGCCACCGCCAACGGCGTGCCGTTCGGTAACGTCGTCCTGCTTCCCAACCTGGGTGAGCCTGTGCCTGCCGGGCCGCCCTTGGTGGCCGCGTTTCAGGCCGTGGCCGGCCGGAATCACGGTGCCTTTGAGGCGACTCTCGATCTCAAGCGGGATGGTTCAGCAGTGATGTCTCTGCCTCTTCGCGTGCCGCAACCCGCAGCGGACGGCCTCGTGCGTTTCGCGACGCAGTTCCAGACTGCCCACCTGCAACCTGGCGCGTACGTGCTCGTGCTGACGGTGACCTACGACAAGGCCCGCATCGAACGCCAGGTAGGGATCACGATCGAAGCTACGGCGGGATCAGCGGTCAGGTAGGGGCGACGAACTACGGACTAAGGACGACGGCCTGCAGGCTACGGACTGCAGGCTACGGACTACTACGGACTACGGACTACGGACTACGAACTTTAGAAGATGGTCCCGACAGACGCCGCGGCGAGGTCGAGCACGCGCGTGGGCAGAACGCCCAGATAGAAGATGACGAGCGTAGAGACTGCGAGCGCGCCGAGTGCGATGGGACCGATTCCCGGGCGGACCATGCCCGGCGTCGGCTCCGCCATGTACATCATCACGACCACGCGCAGGTAGAAGAAGACCGAGATCACGCTGGTCAGCACACCGACGATGGCCAGCGTATATTCCCCCGCTCCCACCGCGGCGTTGAAGACGTACCACTTCGCGATGAAACCTGCCATCGGCGGAAATCCGCCGAGCGACAGCAGAAAGACCGTCATGAGCGCGGCCAGCACCGGACGGCTCTGCCAGAGGCCCGCGTAGTCGCGCAGCTGATCGTTCGCCTGCTCCGACGTGCCCAGCAGCGCGATGATCCCGAACGCGCCGACGTTCGTCACCGCGTAGACCAGCAGATAGAACAGAATCGATGCCTTGCCGACTCCGCTGGCGTTGGCGGACTGCGCGGCGACGAGCGCGACCAGGAGGTATCCGGCGTGCGCGATGCTCGAATAGGCGAGCATGCGCTTCAGGTTTGCCTGCGCGACGCCGACGACGGTGCCGACCACCATGGTCGCGATCGCGAGGACGCGGAGTACGGGAACCCAGTCGCCGCCGACAGGACCGAGCGCGGTCAGGAAGACGCGCGCGAACGCGGCAAACGCGGCAGCCTTCACGCCGGTGGACATGAACCCCGTGACGATCGTCGGCGCGCCTTCGTAGGCGTCCGGGGTCCACATGTGGAACGGAACCGCCGAGATCTTGAAGGCAAAGCCGACGAGCAGCAGGCCGAGCGCAAACAGCAGCATCGGGCTCGTGTGCAGGGCGCCGGAGCCGACGTACGCGCCGATGTGGTCGAGCCGGGTGCTGCCCGTCAACACGTACGCGAGCGCGATACCGTAGAGGAAAAACGCGCTCGAGAACGCCCCGAGGAGGAAGTACTTGAACGCGCCTTCCGTGCTCGCGGCATCGTCGCGGCGCAGACCGGTCAGCACATACACAGAGAGTGACAGGATTTCGAGGGCCACGAAGATGATGAGCAGATCCGTCGCAAGCGCCATCATCATCATGCCGGCGATCGCGAAAAGCGTGAGCGTGTAGTACTCGCCCGCGGGCAGGCGCTCGGTCTCGATGGCCGGTCCGGAAAGTGCCATCGTCAGGAGCCCGACGACTACGATCGTGACGCAGACGAAGAGGCCGAAGTTGTCGGCCTGGATGGTGCCGTTGAACGCTGAGGCGTTGCGGTTCCAGAGCACGAGGCACGCGGCCATCGAGAACGCCAGGCCGATGACGCCGAGAATGCCAATCGGCATCCGCTCGTCGTCCTTACGGAACGCCTCCGCCACCATGGCCGCGAGGCCACCCAGTGTCACGCAGACGATCGGAACAACAGCAGCAAACGATGAAGTGAGCATCGGTCTCTCAGTGCGTCAGCCGTGCGGCCGCTGGATGAGCGCCCGCATTGCCGGCGGCGGCCGGAATGACGAGCGCGTCGCGCGGCGGGGCCGTCACGTCAATCACCGGTGTCGTCTTCCGGGCCTCGAAACTCGCCCCCTGCGCCAGCCGCTGGACGACCTTCGCCACGGCCGGCTCGGTCGGCTTCAGGAACAGCGTCGGGGCGACCCCCATGACGATGGCCGCGGCGACGAGCGGCAGCGCCGCCGCCCACTCACGCGGCTCGAGGTCCGGCAGTGACTGGTTTTTCTGGTTCGTGACAGGCCCGTAGTACACCCGCTGCACCATCCACAGCATGTAGACGGCCGACAGGATCACGCCGGTCGCGGCGACCGCGGCGTACGGCCACTTCCACGCGAAGCTGCCGAGGATGATCAGGAACTCGCCGATGAAACCGTTCAACGTCGGCAGACCGATCGACGCCAGCGTGATGAGCAGGAACACCGCCGTCAGGCGCGGCATGACGTGCTTCAGGCCGCCGTACTCGCCAATGAGCCGTGTGTGGCGGCGATCCGACAGCATGCCCACGATCAGGAAGAGCCCGCCAGTGCTCACGCCGTGAGCGAGCATCTGGTACACAGCGCCTTGCAGCGACTGCATGTTCATCGCGCAGATGCCGAGCACGACGACGCCGAGGTGGCTCACGGACGAATAGGCCACCAGCTTCTTCATGTCCGGCTGGACCATCGCGACGAGCGCGCCGTAGACGATGCCGATCACCGCCAGCACGGCAATCTTCGGTGCAAAAAAGACCGCGGCCTCGGGGAAGAGCGGGAACGCGAAACGGACCAGGCCGTAGGTCCCCATCTTCAGCAGCACGCCTGCCAGAATGATGGACCCGGCGGTTGGCGCTTCGACGTGCGCGTCCGGCAGCCACGTGTGGAACGGGAACAGCGGCACCTTGATGGCGAACGCCAGCGCAAAGGCCAGGAAGAACCAGTACTGCGTGGATGGCGCGATCTGCAGCGTGTACAGCTTCAGCAGGTCGAACGAGTACTGGCCGGTCGCCTGCTGGTGCAGCCACGCAAGGCCGATGATGGCGATCAGCATCAGGACGCTGCCGGCCATCGTGTAGAGGATGAACTTGACCGCGGCGTACACGCGCCGGTCGTAGCCCCAGATCCCGATGAGGAAGTACATCGGGATGAGCATCGCGTCCCAGAACACGTAGAACAGGAACAGATCCAGCGACAGGAAGACGCCGATCATCGCGGACTCGAGCGCCAGGATGAAGAACGAGAACTCTTTCGTCTTCTTCTCGACGGAGTGCCACGATGACAGGAGCGCAATCGGCGTCAGGAATCCGGTCAGAACGACGAGCAGCAGGCTGATGCCGTCCACGCCGACGTAGTAGTCGATCCCGAACGCGGGGATCCAGGAGATGCGCTCCACCATCTGGAAGTCGGCCGACCGCGCATCGAACTTCGCCCACAGCACGAGCGTGAGCACGAACACGACGAGCGACCAGACGAGCGCAATTTGCCGGATCAGGCTGGCGCGCTGCTCGTCACGATTGCCAATGAGGAGCAGCAGCACCGCTCCCACGAGCGGCACGACGATGAGCGACGAAAGAATCGGAAAGTTCATACGCCTCGCTGCACGTCAGCGGCCCGCGCCGTGTTCCGCCACGGCGACGACGAGCCACAGGTAGTAGGCCAGGATCGCCACCACACCCACGAGCAGCGACACCGCGTAGCCGCGCACCGACCCGGACTGGAGCCGGCGCAGCAGCGAACTCGTGCCGCTCACGAAGGTCCCCGCGCCGTTCACGGCGCCGTCGATGATGTCGGCATCCACGACCTTCCAGAGCACGCGTTCCGATGCGGACTGGATCGGGTGCACGACAGCGGAATCGTAGAGCTCGTCCACGTAGTACTTGTTCAAGAGCAGGCGATGCACCGGCGCGGCACTCTGCGCAATGGCGTCGCTCGTCGACGGGCTCTTCACGAAGAAGAACCAGGCGAGACCAATGCCCGTCAGCGCGATCACGCTCGAGACGAGCATGAGCGTTCGCTCCACCGACACGTGGTCTGCTGGCGGCACGCCGATCTGCACCGGCGACGCTTCAGCGGCTTCTGCGTCGTGCTCTGCGGATGGAGCGGCCTCGTGCATCGTGCCGTGCGCAACGAAGCTGGGATGCAGATAGTGCTCGATCTCGTTGCTGCCGCCGATCGCGGCCGGCACGCCGACGTATCCGGCGAGGACGGAGCCAAGCGCGAGCACGATAAGCGGAATCGCCATCGCCGGCGGCGCGTCGTGAAGATGATCGTGGCCGTGGTGCGCCGATGCCCCGTGCCCAGCGTGCTGCGCCGAAGGCGAGTGCGCCGCACGCCGCTCACCGTGGAACGTCAGGAAGACGAGCCGGAACATGTACGTCGCCGTCAGCAGCGACGTGAGAATGCCCACGGTCCAGAGAATCCAGTGACCGGCGGCAAACGTCTTCCAGAGAATCTCGTCTTTGCTGAAGAAGCCCGCGAGTCCGGGCACGCCGGCAATCGCAATCGCTCCGATCAGGAACGTCCAGTACGTGATGGGCAGTTCCTTCTTCAGTCCACCCATGTGGCGGATGTCCTGCTCACCGGCCAGCGCGTGGATCACCGCGCCGGAGCCGAGGAAGAGCAGCGCCTTGAAGAACGCGTGCGTGTAGAGATGGAAAATGCCGGCGCTGTATGCGCCCATCCCCATCGCCAGGAACATGTAGCCGAGCTGCGAGACCGTCGAATACGCGAGCACGCGCTTGATGTCGTTCTGGACGAGACCGATTGTGCCGGCCATCAGCGCTGTGGTCGCGCCGACGATCGCGACAATCAGGAGCGTCACCGGTGCGTGGCTGAACAGCTCGGCGTTCCGGCCGATCATGTAGACACCGGCCGTCACCATCGTCGCCGCGTGAATCAACGCCGAGACCGGCGTGGGCCCTTCCATCGCGTCAGGCAACCAGACGTAGAGCGGGATTTGTGCGCTCTTCCCGGTGGCGCCTACGAACAACAGCAGGCAGATCACCGACAAAGCACCGAAGTGCGCCGTTTCGACCGGCATCGAGCCGGCGGCATTCTGGAC
>JBKPMA010000093.1:0-4244 GCA_046731935.1 Acidobacteriota bacterium | reverse complement strand
AGATACAGGTGCGTATTGGTGCTCTTGCACCCGAGCTCCTCCAGCCAGCACGTGCCTGGCAGCATCACGTCGGCATGCTGTCGCGCCGTGTCGTTCATGAAGAGGTCGTAGCAGACGACGAGATCCTGCTTCGCGAGACCGGCAGCGACCGCGTTGGCATCGGCGTACGACGACAGCATGTTGGTGCCAAGCAAGAGCATCACGCGCAGGCGCCTGTCGAGCATTGCCTCGGTGATGCGCGGCATCTGATTGGGAATGTCATCCCCTGGCGGACGGCGGTCGAGCGCTAGCAGATCCGCATTCAGTGCCTGACCATGCGACGAGGCGCCGTGTCGGGGCCCGAAGCCGCCGCCGGGCACGCCAAGATTCCCGGTGAGCGCCGGCAGGCATCCGATGGCACGGCCCGCCTGCCATCCGTTCGCGCCCTTGTACATCGAGCTCCCACCCAGCACGATCATCGCTGGCGTCGTGGCCGCGTACCGCCTCGCGAGCGCCGCGATGTGCTCGCCGTCGATTCCGGTGATGGGCGCTGCCCACGCTGGCGAATGGCTCCGCACGTGCGCAGCGAGCTCGTCGAAACCCACGGTGTGTTCGTCAACGAACCTGCGGTCGAACAACTGCTCGCCGATGATCACGTGCATCATCGCGAGCGCGAGTGCCGCATCCGTGCCCGGCCTGATGATCAGCACCTCGTCCGAGTGGCGCGCCGACTCCGTTTCGCGGATGTCGATGGTCGCGACATACGCGCCGCGCGCGCGCGCCGCGGCGACGTGCCGCGCGGTGTTCGGCTGGCTCGCGACGTTGGCGGCCCACATGAGCACCATCTTGCTGTGCGCGCTCATGTCTTCCTTCGTGCTCGCCTCCAGAGCGCCTGTGAGCGCGAGCCCGTATGCGCCGAGCCCCCAGCAAATCATCGTGCCCGACCACCACTGCGCGCCGCTGAGATTGGCAAGCCGCCGCGTCAAGTACGACGACACACGCGTGCCATAGTTGCTCGCGGAGAGACCGTGCCCCGTCCACAATCCGACCGCCGGCAGCCCGGCGGCTTGCATGTGCGCAGCAATGCGATCCAGCGCCTCGCTCCACTCCGCCTCGCGCCAGGGAGTCTCACCGCGTCCGTCGCGGACCATCGGCTTCAGAAGGCGGTGCGGATTGCCTACGATCTCGCGCGCCGCGCGACCGCGGGTACAGAGAAATCCCTGGCTGTCGGGATTGTCCGGATCGCCCTTCGTATTGACGACACGTCCATCCTCCACTTCCACGAGCATCCCGCACAGTGTGGGATGACAGTTCATCGGACACATGGTCCGAAACACGCCGGAGTGCTCGCTGGGCATGCTTAGATCCTGAACAGCGCGTGGCCGTTCGTCCACGTGATTTTCTTGAAGACGTCCGGGGTTGTTGATGCGCGCAGCAGGGTCAGCGTCTCGCGCGCAACGCATTTGCCGGCCAGGCGGGACGCCGCCGGATTGTTCGCCTGCGACGTGCCGGCGCCTTTGCCGTCGGCGCACGAACAATCGCTGCCGAAGATCAGTTTGTCCTGATGACGCGTAAGAAAATCCTTCGTGAACGCCGAATCGCGCGAGAGCGCATTGTTCCCGGAGTTCGCGGACAGGTCGCCGAAGAGGTTGCCATAGTCGCCGAGGAGCTTGTCGGTGACACCGCCTCGCGTGATCGGACCGGTCGGATACGCAGCCTCCTCGTGATAGCTGGCGTCCACGTTTGCCCAGAACGCATCGGCGTGCCCGATGAACCGGGTGTTCGGGTACTTCCGCAGCATCGCCTCGAATCGCTTGAAGCCGGTTTCCCAGACGCCTTCACCATCGTAGTGCGGCACTTCCTGAAAGTGCACGAGCACAGGGACGTGCAGTTCGGCAGCCAGCGCGTACACGCGCTGCAATTCGGGGCCGTCTGCCTCGACGTGGAACTTCAGCTCGCCGAACCCGATTGCGCCGGCCTTCACCGCCTGGGCGAGCCGAGCTTCGGCCCCCGGCGTCGTGATGTCGGTCGCCGCTGCCCAGACAATCCGGCGCGGGTACTTCGCCTGCAACGCGGATGCATCCTTGTCGGCGTCGCGGGCCAGAATCACGGCGTTCGTGACGCCGCATCCGTCCATGTGCGTCAGATTGCTCTTCGGGTCGGCACGCAGGTGGAAGTGGCAGTCGAGAACCGGCCCGCCCCATAGAGGCGCAGCGCTTTCTGCGGCTGCGTCGCGAGCGATGGCTGCCGCGGCGACCGCAGCGAGAAATTCGCGGCGGCTGACACCGCCTGCGCGATAGTGGCGCACGTCAGCTCCCCGATGCCGCACCATGCCGGCGCGCATTGAGCGACGGTGGGTTCAACGTGTCAACACCGAACGCCTGCTCCGACCTCGCGACGAACGCCTCTTCGTCGGGCTCGGCGTACAGCGAGACCCAGTCGTCCACGCTCATGTTGTCCCGTCCGGCGGCCAGCACTTCGGCATCAGCGCCTACCGGAATTCGAAGGGGTGAGTCGGGCCGTGTGGCGGCGTCGTAGATGGCAGCGGCGACGGCATCGGGAAGCGTGCCGCCTTCCATCTGTGACCCGAACACACGCATCAGCCGGCGCATGGCAAAGCCGTACTCGTGGCCTTCGGGAAGCGCGACGGTGCGCTTGTGCCAGATCGGCGTCAGAATCACCCCCGGTTCGATGATCGCCACTCTCACGTTGAAGGGCTTCATCTCCATGGCCAGCGATTCACTGATGGCAGACAGCGCGAACTTCGTCGCGGCATAGGAACCGTGACCGGGAAGTGTCACGCGCCCCATCATCGAGGTGACGTTCACAATCACGCCCTGGCGACGGGTGCGCATCGTCGGCAGCACGGCTTGCATCATCCGCACCGCGCCGAACACGTTGGTCTCGAATACCGCACGGATCTCCTCCATGGGCATGAGCTCCATAGGTGCGGCCGACCCGATGCCCGCATTGTTGACCAGCACGTCCACGGGACCGACACGGCCCATGGCATCGTGCACCGACTCATCGCTGTCGACGTCCAACGCGATCGGAACAACCGGCAGGCCATCGCTGACCGCGCGCTGCAATCCCTCTGACGACTCGGGTGTGCGCGCTCCGGCGTACACCTGATACCCCTTGCGCGCGAACAGCAGCGCCGTCTCCAAACCAATGCCCGTACTAGTCCCGGTGATCACCGCTACTGGCATGTCATCTCCCTGACGGTCCTGCGACTCAGCCTCTATGGCTGGTGATAGTTCGGGTACGGCGGTCGCTTGGGTTTTGGCGGCGGATTCTTTGCCAGCAAATCCATGACGACTTCAACGGCCTTCTCCAACTGTGGATCGTGCCCCTCTCTCACAGCCTTCGGATCCATTTCCACCTCGATGTCCGGCGGCACGCCGTGGTTCTCGACATCCCAAGTGCCGTCGACCGTGTAGAAGGCCAGATCCGGCGTGCCGGTGAATCCTCCATCCATCAGATCCCCGGGATTCGTGTAGTGCCCGACCAGGCCGCCCCACGTGCGCTTGCCGACGAGCGGCCCGATGCCCGTTTTCCGGAACATCCACGGCAGGGCGTCGCCGCCGGACCCGGCCATTTCGTTGATGACCATCACCTTCGGTCCGAAGATCGCTTCGATCGGTGTCGTAATATCCTCGCCTTCGCGCATCGTCCAGCGGCTCAGCAGCGGCCGGCGAAGGTAGTCGATCACGTAGTCCGCAATGTCGCCGCCGCCGTTGAAGCGCTCGTCGATGATCACCGCGTCTTTACCGACCTGTGAAAAGTAGTACCGGTTGAAGTTCGTGAAGCCACCAGCGTACGTGTCTGGCAGATAGACGTAGGCGACGCGGCCCGCGGTGAGCTCATCGACTTTGCGGCGATTGCCTTCAATCCAGGCAAGGTTGCGCAAGGGAACATCGTCTTCGATCGGGACGACGGTCACTTGACGGGCACCGGTGCCGTCAGGATTCGATCCGACTCGAAGCACGACTTGTTTGCCCGCGGTCTCTTCGAAGAACGCGAACACGGTATCGCTCGCGCGCAGTTCGCGTCCGTTCACGGTGAGCAGGTACTCACCAGGCTTCACGTTGATGCCGGGCTCGGTCAGCGGCGCGCGCAGCTTCGGATTCCAGTTCTCGCCGTTGAAGACGCGCGCGAACCGATAGCGGCCGTTTTCGATCGTGTAGTCCGCGCCGAGCAGTCCACCTTTGACCTTCGTTACTTCCGGACCTGTCTCTTATACACATCTCCGAGCCCACGAGACG
>JBKPMA010000092.1:0-4371 GCA_046731935.1 Acidobacteriota bacterium | reverse complement strand
GGATGAACCTGACCACTGAACACACCAACGGCCTGGCCATCGTCAGGGTCGGCGAGACGCGGCTGATGTATACGCTGCTCGCCGAGTTCTCGGGCGCGGTGGTTGGAGAAATCACGAAGGGCGAGAAGAAGCTTCTCGTGGATCTCTCCCGCGTGACCTACGTCGACAGCGCCACGATCGGCTGTTTCATGGATCTTTACCGGCAGGCGTCCGTGGCCGGCGCCACGCTGAAGCTCGCCGGCGTGCAAAAGCGGGTCGAGACGATGCTCACCATGACGGGCGCGCAGAACTTCCTCGAGCTCCACGCCGACGAGGCCAGCGCGATCCGCAGCTTCGGGGGCTGACGGCCATGCGGACGATCAAGACGACGACGGGCGGAGAGGTCGTACTCGACGGCGACCTGCTCGCGATCATGGAAGCGCTGTATCGGGAAGTGACGGCGCGCCGTGCACTCGAGCGATCGTTCGAAGACATGTACCGGGAGATCACGCATCTGATCGACCAGATGACGGAAGAGGAGCGGAAGGCGTACCTCTCCGAGAGCCTCTTCCTGAACACAGTCAAGTACGAGAACGACAAGCTCGAAGCCTACATGCGGAAACTCGAGAAGTCGCGCTGACGCGACACGTTGATGTCGCTGAACTACCTCGCCACACGATTCCGCTGCTCCTGGCCGTGGAGCACCCTCGTCATGCTCTGCGACGGCCGCATCGTCTGCGGCTGCGCCGACCCTTACGCCAAGCGCGTACTGGGCGACGTGCGTACTGGCACGTTGAGTGACGTCTGGCGAGGATCGACGGCCTCGACACTTCGGGCCGACCTGAACGCCGGCGGCTCCAGGTTCTGCGGCGACTGTCCGCTGAAGCTGCCGCTCAAGAAGGGAGAAGCGCCGCCGCAGCGAGACCTCACTGTGGCACCCCTCCCCTCCCGGCTATACGTGGAGTGCACGGCAGCCTGCAACATCTCCTGCCACCAGGCGATCTGCGCGCCTGAGACGGGCATCACCAAGACGCGCCAGGCGGGGATGCTCGATTTCGATCTCTTCACGCGCGTCATCGACGAGGCCGGGCCGTCACTCGGCCGTGTGGACTTCTTCAACTACGGCGAGGCGTTCCTCCACAAGCGCGCTGTCGAGATGTGCGAATACATCAAGACGAAGTACCCGCACATCTACCTGTACACGAGCACGAACGGTCTGGCCCTCAACGAAGAACGGGCGCGGCGCCTGGTGCATTCCGGCATCGACGAAGTCACCTTCTCGATCGATGGCGCGACGCAGGAGAACTACGTCAAGTACCGCCAGCGCGGCGATCTGAAGAAAGCGCTCGCGAATCTTGCGGCGATGGCGGATGAGAAACGGAAGGCAGGACGCGACGTCCCCTACTTGAACTGGCGCTACATCCTGTTCAACTGGAACGACAGCGACGAAGAAATGGCGCTGGCCCGGAAGACGGCTGTCGACGTCGGCGTGGATCGTCTCTGCTGGGAAATTACCGACCATCCGGAGGACGCGTTCTCCCGCCGCTTCATGCCGGGGGCACCCGACTACACGCGCATCGCGCAGGAAGTCTGGGACATCAGCGGCCTGGGAAACGCGATTCCAGGCGCGACGCCGCGAGCTGAAATCGAAGTCCGATCGATGTTTCCGGGCCTACCGCTCCTGGGACGCCCCGGACGCCAGGTCACCATCCGCACGCGCGTCAAAAATCTGTCGCAGCGGCGATTCCCGGCAAATGCCTCGTACGGCCGGCGCCTGGTCAGGCTCGGGGCGCAGCTATGTGCCGCGGACGGCACCCTCATCGAGCGCGATTACGCGCGGGCCTGGCTGCCGCACCACCTCGAAGCCGGCGCGGAAGTCGAGATCCCGATCGACGTGCCGGCTCCCACCGAAGCGGGCCGGTACGCCCTCAAGTTCGATATGGTCTGCGAAGGGATCGATTGGTTCGAAACGTGCGGGTCCCAGACGACCACACGGCCGCTCTGGGTGCGGTAGGCCGCAGCTAGTTGGCGGCGAACCCGGCCGTGCCCCTGGCGGGCAGCGGAACCTGACCCACGAGTGGCGATTCGACCCCGGGCGCTTCGTCGACGAGCGTCCAGGCGTCCGGCTCCTCGAGAATCCGCGACGCGAACGCCGTGTGCAGCGCGTGGCCGCCCCGATGCGCGACGACGTGTCCGATGATCGGGTGACCGACGAGGGCCAGGTCGCCGATCACGTCGAGGATCTTGTGGCGGACGAACTCGTCCTCGAACCGCAGGGCGCTGTTCAGCACGCCCGTCTCCCCAATCACGACGGCGTTGTCGAGGGAGCCGCCCAGCGCGAGCCCGTTCTGCCGCAGCATTTCCACTTCACGCAGGAAGCAGAACGTCCGGGCGGGCGCGATTTCTTCGACGAAGCTCTCTTCGGTGACGCGGAGCGTCCGCGTCTGGTGGCGCAGCATCGGGTGGTCGAAGCTGATGCTGTAGGTCACCTTGAAGTGATCCGACGGATACAGCGCGATCCGCTTGTCGCCACGCGACAGGCTGATCGGCCGCAGCACTTTGAGGTACTTGCGCGGCGCGGCCAGCCGCTTGATGCCGGCTTCCTGAATCAGATAGATGAACGGCGCAGAGCTGCCGTCCATGATGGGCACTTCCGGCGTGTTCAGTTCGACGACGACGTTGTCGATGCCGGTGCTGACGAGCGCGGCGAGCAGGTGCTCGACGGTCTCGACCGAGGCGGCGCCGTGCGAGAGCGCCGTCGCCAGCTGGATACCACCAAGGTGCGCGACGTTTGCAGGAATCTCGAGGCCTCCGAGATCCACGCGCCGGAACCGGATCCCCGTATCCGCCTGCCCCGCTTTCAGGGAAAGCGTCACTTTCTTACCGGAATGAAGGCCGATGCCTGCACACGAGGTAGAGCGCCGTAGGGTTCGCTGTGCGTCCATGTGACTCTCGGGGTCAGAAATCGCGCACGGGAGCCACCAGCAAACGAAGTACCGCGAGACCCTGCGCCGGAGTGAGCACTCTAAGCGGCCGTCGAACAAGCAGTTAATTGAGGAAATCGCATTTCACGCCAAGTGCTCGATCCGACAAAGCCGTGGTTTTCCAACCACATGAACGGATACCCGAACTGTGGCTATTTTACCACATGACGGTTGAGTTCAAATTTCAGACAGCGGCCCGCCGGGTGCCAGCTTGTGTACGGAATGCCTCCGCGAGGAACGCTCCTGTCGCTGAATTCCTCACGCGAGCCACCTCCTCTGGCGTGCCGTGCGCCACGATCCGCCCTCCCTTGTCGCCGCCCTCCGGACCAAGGTCGATGACGTGATCTGCCGACCGGATGACGTCGAGATTGTGCTCGATGACCAGTACCGAGTTCCCTTGATCCACCAGCTTGCCGAGCACATCGAGCAGCTTCTTGGTGTCGTCGAAATGAAGACCCGTGGTGGGTTCGTCGAGGATGTAGAGCGTACGGCCGGTGCCACGCTTCGAGAGTTCCCGCGCCAGCTTCACGCGCTGTGCTTCGCCGCCGCTCAGTGTCGTCGCCGACTGTCCGAGCTCGATGTAGCCGAGACCGACGTCCTGCAGCGTTCGCAGCTTGTTGGCGATCGGCGGGACGTTCTCGAGGAGCGGCAGCGCATGATCGACCGTCATGTCGAGCACGTCGGCAATCGACTTGCCCCGATAGCGGATCTCGAGCGTCTCGCGGTTGTACCGCCGGCCTTTGCACTGCTCGCACGTGACGTACACGTTCGGCAGGAAGTGCATTTCGATCGCGATGACGCCGTCGCCCTGGCACGCTTCGCATCGCCCGCCCTTCACGTTGAAGGAGAAACGGCCTGGCTTGAATCCACGCGCGCGGGCCTCCGGGAGCATCGCGAACAGCTCGCGAATGAACGTGAAGAGTCCCGTGTACGTGGACGGGTTGGATCGCGGCGTCCGGCCGATCGGCGACTGATCGATCTCGATCACTTTGTCGACGAGCTCGATGCCCTCGATGTGATCGTGCGGGCCGGGTTCGTCGACGGCACGGTAAAGGATGCGCGCCAGCGACTTGTAGAGAATGTCGTTCACGAGCGTGCTCTTGCCCGAGCCGCTGACGCCGGTCACCGCGACCAGCATGCCCAACGGGATACGGACGTCGACGTTGTGCAGGTTGTTGGCGCGCGCACCCTTGATGACCAGCTCGCCTTTTTGCGGTGATCGCCGTGCCTTCGGTGCTTCAATCACCCGCTCGCCGGCGAGATACGCGCCTGTGAGCGACCCATGTCCGTTGGTCAGCAGATCGGCCGGCAGTCCCTGAAAAATGACGTGACCACCAAGTTCGCCGGCGCCCGGTCCGAGATCGACAACGTAATCGGCGGTCCGGATCGTCTCTTCGTCGTGCTCGAC
>JBKPMA010000091.1:0-2439 GCA_046731935.1 Acidobacteriota bacterium | reverse complement strand
GCCGAGTGAACGGCGCCGTTCGTGGATGTATCGGATCTCGGGGCTGTCGTCGGGTGGCCTGTAGAACGGCGAGTGTGCGAGCTGTTCGTCCGAGAGGTGGATGTCGAAGGGGGCGCGGAAGGCTCGAAGCTCGTCTTCGTTCAGCTTCTTCTGTTGGTGCGTAATGTTCTTGCCTTCACCTGCTTCGCCCAGTCCATAGCCTTTGATCGTCCGGGCGAGCACGACCGTCGGCTGGCCCTTCGTCTCGACCGCCGCCTTGTAGGCCGCGTAGACCTTCACGGGGTCGTGACCGCCGAGGCGCATCTTCTTCAGTTCGTCGTCCGAGAGGTGGCGCACCATCTCGAGCAGCCGCGGATCAGTACCGAAGAGGTGCTGCCGCATATAGGCGCCGTCTTCGACCGCATATTTCTGGTACTGCCCGTCGACGATCTCGCCCAGCCGCCGCGCCAGCAGGCCATCCGGTGTATCGCGCAGATGATCCCAGTCGCTGCCCCACAGAACCTTGATGACGTTCCAGCCGGCGCCGCGGAAGATCGCTTCGAGCTCCTGCACGATCTGCCCGTTGCCGCGCACGGGACCATCGAGCCGCTGGAGGTTGCAGTTGATGACGAAGATGAGGTTGTCGAGCTTCTCGCGCGATGCGAGGCCGATGGCACCAAGCGTTTCGGGCTCGTCGGTCTCTCCGTCGCCGAGGAACGCCCAGATCTTCTGGTTCGACGGCTTGATGAGTCCGCGATCCTCGAGGTAGCGGTTGAACCGGGCCTGGTAGATCGACATGATCGGCCCGAGCCCCATCGACACCGTCGGGAACTGCCAGAAGTCCGGCATCAGCCACGGGTGCGGATACGACGACAACCCGCCGCCTTTCGCCAGCTCGCGGCGGAAGTTCTCGAGCTGCTCGACCGACAGGCGCCCTTCGAGAAACGCGCGCGAATAGATGCCCGGCGCGGCATGTCCCTGGAAGTACACGATGTCGGCCGGCTGGGTGTCGGTCCGGCCGCGGAAGAAGTGGTTGAATCCGACTTCGTACAGCGTCGCGGCGGATGCGTAGGTCGAGATGTGTCCGCCGATGCCGTCACTCAGCTTGTTCGCTCGAACGACCATCGACAGTGCGTTCCATCGGACCAGGCTCTTGATGCGCCGTTCGAGCTTCTGGTTGCCGGGGAAGGCAGGCTGCTGGTCGGCGGGGATCGTGTTCGAGTAGGGCGTGTTGGCCGTGAACGGGATGCGGGCGCCGGTCTGACGGGCGTGCGCATCGAGCTGCCGCAACAGCTGAGCGGCTCGAGCGACGCCGCCATGCTGCAGGACGTAGTCGAGCGACTCGAGCCACTCGCGCGTTTCAACGGCGTCGGTCGCGGGGTCCTGCAGGGCGGCTGGGTTTCTCATGTGTGCAACCTGGGGAGAATCAGGCAGTTATCCGGACTGCCGAATGAAGAGGACAAACCGACATTTTAGTCGGAGCGTGGCGCAGAAATCCACCAACGCGGCCATCCTGTGACGCTTTCGATGATGATCATGCACTCGGCGGATTACTTTCCGGCGACGCGGTGGATCGTGCAGGCACGCCCATCAGCCGGTTCAACGTGCCGGCATCCAGATTGCCGCCGGACATGACGCACACGACCCGCCGCCCAGCCAACTGATCCCGGAGGGCGAACGCCGCGGCAATCGACGCGGCGCCTGCGCCTTCGGCGAGGTTGTGGGTCGTATGCAGGGCGAGCCGGACGCCGTCGGCGAGAGCCTCTTCCGGGAGCGTGACGATATCGTCGAGTCCTTTCTGTAGGATGCCGAACGTCAGGTCGAAGGTGACGCGCGTCGCCATCCCTTCCGCGAACGTGGCAGCCGTCGGGCGGACGAGCCGCTGACCTGTGCGCCACGATGCGGCAAAGGCGTCGGCCGCCTCCGCCTGAACACCGATGATTTTGGTCGATCGTCCGAGGGCGTCTCGAACCGTCACGAGTCCGGCGGCGCCACTTCCGCCACCGATGGGCGCGAGGATGACGTCCACGACGGGCGCATCCTCGAAGATCTCGAGCGCATACGTGGCGACGCCCGCGATCAGCCAGGGCTCGTTTGCGGAGTGCACGTACCGCAGGCCGCGCTCGACCGACAGGCGCTCGACCAGTTCTCTCGCCTCATCGAAATCCCGTCCATGCTCGATGAGGGTCGGGCCCCAGCTGCGCATCGCCGCGTTCTTCTCGGGGTTATTGCCTACCGGCACCACGATCGTGCAGGACACGCCGTGCCGATGACACGCCAGGGCGATGGATTGACCGTGGTTGCCGGTCGTCGCCGTGATGACGCCGCGGCTGCGTTCGTCGGCGGAGAGGCGGGCGATGAGCGCGAGACCGCCGCGCACCTTGAACGCGCCCGTGGGGAGATGGTTCTCGTGCTTCACGAGAACATCGAGGCCGAGCGCATTGGCGAGCAGCGGATGAC
>JBKPMA010000090.1:0-5063 GCA_046731935.1 Acidobacteriota bacterium | reverse complement strand
CAAGTGGCAGGAGCCGCCGCGACATGCGCAAGGTCCTCTGGTCCTGTTTTCTCGCCCTCGCGGGAATCGTCGCTCTCGCTGTGCAGCCTGGCGCACAGGGTGGCATCACCGTCACTGCGCCTGCCGCGAATGCGCGGCTCGCGGCCGGACCAGACTACGCCACTGACGTGCTCGGCGATCCATGGGACATGGCGAATGCGGCGGATATCAGTCCGGACCCGCAGGAACTGACCGGCTGGTCCAACTTCGGATTCACGCAGCAAGGCGAGGTCGGCGGCACTCTCACGAAGGTTCCGGCGAGCCTGTCGCTGCTCGCAGCCGGACGCTACGGCAGCATCAATCCTGGACGCAACGGACTCCGGTATCCGATCGACAGTGCGACCTACACGCGCCTGTCGTTCAAGATGAAGTCGGCGGCGGGTCAGGATCCCCGCGTGTACTGGTACCACAACCCGTGGGAGCATCCATCCGGCCTTGCCTTCGGTGTTCAGTTCGCGAGCACCACGACGGGTGGCTATCAGATCTTCACCCTCGATCTCGCCAAGCCCCCGGCTTCGGGCGTCGCGTGGACGTCGGGAGTGGTCCGCGATCTTCGTTTCGATCCCAACAGCTACGCCAGCAATTTCCAAGTGCTGTTCGATTGGGTCCGCGTGACCGTGGCGGACACGCATCCGGCCGCCGTGAAGCAGACGATCACATGGAGCGGCGGAACGGGCTCCACGACCATTTCAGTCGTGGACGCCGGCGGGACGACGACGACCGTGGCGACTGGCCTGCCCGGCTCCAGCTACACGTGGTACTACGGCGGCTTGCCGCCGGGCGCGTACACGTTGCGGGTGACGCGCAACGGCGTGACGGGCACGCAGCCGTTCACGATCAATGCGCCGCCCATCGCCCATCTGACCGATCCGGACGAGACCGGCGGAGAAGACTTTGCGACAGCGGTGCTCGGGAACCCCTGGGACATGAGCGACAGCGCCGATCTGAGGACGCTCCCCGGCGATCATCTCGTCCAGCGCGTGTTCTCCGGCGGCGTGTTCCAGGGCGTCAGCGACGGTGTGCCGGTTGCGTATGCCGGAACGACGCCCGTCGGTGATCCCATCGTCTTCCCGCTCGCCGGGAATGGGACGATCGACACGACGCGGTATCGATACCTGTCGGTCCGCATGCGGGTCGACGACCCGTACGATCTGGGACTCGGGTCCGTTGGCCGTGTCTTCTGGGGCTCCGCGAGCGCTCCGTACGATCTGACGATCAGCCGCGAGTGGATGGCCTGGCCTGGATGGAACACATTCACCGTTGACCTGGGTAGCCTCAACACGAGTCCGACGGGAGGCATTGTCACCACCGCGGGCCGCAAGCAGCTCTGGGCAGCCGCTCCCGTACGGAATCTCAGAATCGATCCGCACGAGTTCGCGCAGGTCCGCGGGTTCCAGATCGATTACATCAAGCTTGCCGCCATCGACGAAGCGAAGGGATCGTTCCTCATTCGCTGGACCGGTGCCGACCCGGACGGCGATGCGAGCACCATCACGCTGTACCGCGACACGAACCGGAATCCTGCCGACGGCAAGACGCTGATAGGAAGCGCGAACATCACCGCCGGGCAGAAGCTGTGGAATACCGCGGGTGTGCCCGGTGGCGACTATTACATCTACGCCGAGGTCAGCGACGGTAGCAACGTGACGGGCAGCTATTCGACCGGCGCCGTCCGCGTGCTCACCGGCGCTGCCGCCAGTTCGCCGGCCATGGCGATCGACACGCCGGCGGCCGGAGCGGTGCCACAACACTTCACGATCAGCGGCTGGGCGATCGACCAGAGCGCCACCGGGTCGACAGGCGTCGACGCGGTGCACATCTACGCGACACCCAACCCTGGTTCAGGCGCGGCCGCGCAGTTCCTGGGCGCAGCCAGCTACGGTCAGTCGCGAACCGACGTGGCGACCGCCTTCGGAGCGGCGTTCGGGCCATCGGGGTACAGCCTCGACATCTCGTCTCTGACACCGGGTGTCTATCGGCTCACGGCCTACGCCCACAGCACGATCGCCGGCGCATTCACGGCGAATCGGTCCGTCGACGTGACCGTCACATCATCCCTGGTGGCGACGATCGACTCGCCCGCGAACAGCAGCACCGTCGTGCAGCCGTTTGTCCTCACGGGCACATCGCTCGATACTGCTGCGCCGACTGGGATCGGGGTCGATGCCGTGCACGTCTACGCGTATCCCTCGGCGGGCGGTGCGTCGGTGTGGGCTGGAGTCGCCACACTCGGAGGAAACCGGCCGGCGGCAGCCTCGGCGTACGGAGCCCAGTTCGCCAACAGCGGTTTCAGTATTTCGGTGACCGGGTTGGCGCCAGGATCGTACCGATTTGTGGCGTACAGCCACAGCACGGTGACCGGCGCGTTCACACAGACGGCGACCTCCGTCGCGACGCTCGTGCTCAGGGCAAACCCCGGGATTGTTGTGGATGCGCCAGTCGCCGGTGCGACCGTCGACCAGGTCTTCACCATTCGCGGATGGGCGCTCGACCGGGCAGCGGCGGCCGGCAGCGGAGTCGACACCGTCACCGTCAGTGCCTTCCGTCGTCCCGGCACTGGACCGGCGATACCGCTCGGAAACGCCGTTTACGGCCAATCACGCACCGATGTTGGCGCGGCGTTCGGCTCGGCGTTCACGCCCAGCGGCTATGCGCTCGTGGGGACACTGGCGGCGGGAACCTACGACGTCGCGGTCGTGGCGCACAGCACGGTCAGTGGAAGCTCCATCGCCGCGCCGTTAGTCCGAGTCACCGTACGTCAGGTGGCACCTGTGGTCTTCGTGGATCAGCCCACCGCCAGCGCGAGTCTCAGCACCCCGTTCAGCATTTCGGGCTGGACCATCGATAGGTTTGCGACCGCGGATTCCGGTGTCGACGCCGTTCACGTGTGGGCCTACCCGGTCGGCGGCGGGCCGGCCGTGTGGGTGGGCGCCGCGACGTCCGGAATCAGCCGTCCTGACGTGGCCAATGCTTACGGATCGCAGTTCGCCGCGTCGGGGTTCGCGCTCGCGAGCGTCACGCTTCCATCGGGGACGTGGGACCTCGCCATGTTTCCACATGCGACCGGCACCCAGAGCTTCTGGGCTCCGACGGTCCGACGAATTACCGTGTTTTGACGAGCACGCCGACTGACTGGCCCAGTCGGCCCATGCCACTCTGGACAGTGCCGTCCTCCATCGGGACTGGTGTCCGCAGTGTAATGTGAGGCAGATGGCCGTCGTAGATGGCCTCCACTCGCAGCTGCAGATGCTCGGCCCAGGCAGTGATGGCATCGCGGCTCAGGAACATGTCGAGTGGCCGCTCAGCGCCAGCTCGTGACACATTGTTCGCGAACACGCTCCAGTGTGTCGGCACTTTGAATTCAAGGAACGAGAACACGATGCGGCCGCCTGGTTTGAGAACTCGCCGCGCCTCGGCGAGATAGCGGTAACTGTCTTCGTGGAGCAGATGGGTGAACACCGAGAAGAAGCAGACCATATCGGCAGCCCCGTCCTTCTCAGGGATTGTGACGGCGTCGATCACCTCGAATCGCCAGTCGGGGCGCTGCACGAGCGCGCGCGCATGCTCGATGAGCTCCGGGACCACGTCGGTCCCCAAGTACCGTCCGCTCAGAAACTCCTTCAATGGCTTGGCCAGTCGACCCGAGCCGCAGCCCACGTCTATCAGATAGCCGTCCGGCTCGAGCCCCTGCTGGATCAGCAGCTCACGCTCGAGAATGCCGATGGCCTCGAACTCGCCGCCGACGGCAATCTCCATGCTCTTGGCGGGATTCCGCTTCTGGAGCCCCTTGACGAAGTCCTGATAGCTGCTCCGGAGATCCTGAAGCTTCATATGCGGTCTCCCCGTCCCTGTGTACCGGCCCGCAGCTGACCACGCCACCAGGCCAGAGTCTCGTCGAGTCCCTCCTGCAGGGACCGCGCGGGAGCAAACCCGACATCATCACGCAGGCGCGTGATGTCGGCCGTCACGCACGGGACCTCGCGGGCCGGAACGGGCTTGTCGAATGAGCAGAGGTCCGGCCGCCCTGCCGCGGCGGCCAACCTCAACACCACGTCCCGCACTTGGACGCCCTCGCCCGACCCGATGTTGACGACTCCACGCACATCGCTCATCAGGAGCGTGGCGAGTGCGGCGCCGGCATCAGCAACGTGCAGAAAGTCGCGCACCTGCCGTCCCTCGGTTGCGCTGAAACGTGTGCCTGCCGCAAGCGCGCGCGCCGCCGCGGCCACGAGCCGGTCGGGGTGTTCGTCTGGCCCATACAACCAGAACAGCCGACCCCACGCGAGGCTGACGCGTGCCTCGGTCGCGAGTGCCGCCAGCGTTTGAGAGAGGGCCAGCTTCGTCACGCCGTACAGCGTCGCAGGATGCGTCGCGCTCGAGTCCTCGCGGTACACACCTGTGTCCGCACGCCATTCGTACTCTGCGCACGTACCGCTCACAAGCAGCCGCGTTCCACCACACTCGACGAACCGCAGGCAGAGATCCAACGATGCGCTCAGCCACCGGATGTTCTCCGGCGAGTGCCAGAACAGCCCGTGTTCGGCGTACCACGCACAGTGCAGGAGCGCGTCAGGCTTCGTCCGCGCGATGAGCTCGGCTCGAACGGATTCACGCAGCAGATCGCCCTCATGCCACACGATCCCGCTCTCAGCAGAAACGCCGCTGGCGATCGGCGGCCGGCGCGATACTGCATGCACCTCGGCGCCGCGTGCCACGAGTGCGTGCGCGGCGTGACGGCCGATGAATCCGGTTGCACCGGTGACGAGCACTCTCACGGCGCGTAATCGGGAAATGCCGCGTCGCGCTCCGAGATCACGCGAGGAGGGCGCGGCCACGCAATGCCGAAACCCGGATCGTTCCAGCGTACTCCGGCGGCATGGTCCGCGCGGTACGGTGCGGAGAGGAAATAGAGCACATCGCTGTCGTCGACCAGTGTGATGTACCCGTGCGCGATACCTTCCGGTACGTAGAGCATGCGTCCGTTGTCAGCAGAAAGCTCGACGGCATACCACGTCCGGAAGCTG
>JBKPMA010000089.1:0-8795 GCA_046731935.1 Acidobacteriota bacterium | reverse complement strand
TATCTGACGGATCGCGACGGGCTGCACGATCGGACGGCGCCCCCTGTTGCAGGGTCCTGCCCAGGCGCTGTCTGCCGCCGCTCCACCCTCGTCAGACCACTGAACCAAGGACGTCTTAGTGTCGCAACTGGATCCACAACCCGATTCGAACGCCAACGCCATGCCCGGAGCCGTCCCGCTCGGCCCAGACGGCCTTCCCGTCGACGAATACGGTGCTGACAAGATCAAGGTGCTCGAAGGGCTCGAGGCCGTGCGGAAGCGCCCGGCCATGTACATCGGTTCGACTGGGGAACCGGGCCTTCATCATCTCGTGTACGAAATCGTCGACAACTCCATCGACGAGGCACTCGCCGGTTTCTGCGACGAGGTGAACGTCACCATCCACATCGACAATTCGATCACGGTGGTCGACAACGGGCGCGGCATTCCGGTCGACATGCACGAGAGCGGTCGATCGGCTGCGGAAGTCGTGCTCACGGTGCTCCACGCGGGCGGCAAGTTCGACAACGACGCCTACAAGGTGTCCGGCGGTCTGCACGGTGTCGGCGTGTCCGTGGTGAACGCGCTGTCGGAGTCGCTCGAGCTCGAGATCTGGCGTGACAGCAAGGTCTATCAGCAGGCGTACGAACGCGGCAAGCCGATTGGTGATTTGCAGGTCACCGGCACCACCCGGAAGCGCGGCACGAAGATCCGCTTCCGTCCGGACCCACAGGTCTTCGAAACAATCCTCTTCAGTTTCGACACGCTCGCGCAGCGTCTGCGTGAGCTGGCGTTCCTGAACGGCGGTGTGGTGATCACGCTCGACGATGAGCGGGAAGCCGGGAAGAGCCACAGGTTCCATTACGAAGGCGGGATCCGCGAGTTCGTGACGCATCTGAACCGGAACAAGGTGGTCACCAACGAGACGCCCATCTTCATGCAGTCGTTGAAGGACAAGATCGACGTCGAGATCGCGCTGCAGTGGAACGACGGCTACACGGAGTCCGTGTACACCTTCGCCAACAACATCAACACGCACGAAGGCGGCACGCATCTCTCCGGATTCCGCGCGGCGCTGACCCGCACGATCAACGTGTACGCGGCGTCGACGAATCTCGCGAAGGACCTGAAAGAGAGCATCAGCGGCGACGACATCCGCGAGGGACTCGTCGCGGTGATCAGCGTCAAGATCCCGCAGCCGCAGTTCGAGGGGCAGACCAAGACGAAGCTTGGCAACACCGAGGTGAAAGGCATCGTCGAGCAGATCGTCAACGAGAAGCTCGGCACTTACCTCGAAGAGAATCCGGCGGTCGCTCGCCGGATCATCACGAAGGCCGTGGACGCCGCTCGTGCGCGCGACGCTGCGCGGAAGGCGCGCGACCTGGTCCGGCGCAAGGGTGCGCTCGACAGCAGCACGCTCCCTGGAAAGCTCGCCGACTGCCAGGAGCGCGATCCGGCGCTGAGCGAGCTCTACATCGTCGAAGGTGAATCAGCCGGCGGATCGGCCAAGCAGGGCCGCGACCGGCGCTTCCAGGCCATCCTGCCGATCAAGGGCAAGATCCTGAACGTCGAGAAGGCGCGGTTCGACAAGATGCTGAGCAGCGAAGAGATCCGAACGATGATTGCAGCCCTGGGCTGCGGCATCGGCCAGGAAGATTTCGATCTCACCAAGCTGCGGTATCACCGGATCATCATCATGACCGACGCGGATGTGGATGGATCGCACATCCGCACGCTGCTGCTGACGTTTTTCTACCGGCAGATGCCGCAGCTCATCGATCATGGCTACATCTACATCGCGCAGCCGCCGCTCTATCGAGCGAAGCGCGGCCGGTCCGAGACCTACATCAAGGATGACCGCGAGCTCGAGGCGTTCCTCCTGCGGCGTGCGTCCGAGCCTCGGACGGTACGGTTCGGCGAGCGCGTCGTCTCGGGTCTCGATCTCGAGCGTCTGCTGCACCGCCTGATCACGTACCGCAAGTACATGCAGGTCGTCGAACGTCGCGGATTCCTTCGCGACATCGTCGAGAGCCTGCTTGAGCGCGAAGTGCGTGAGCGAAGCTTCTTCAGCCGGCGCGAGCCGCTCGAAGAGGTCGCCAACCAGTTGAACAGCAGTACGCGACTGGTGTCGGTTGTTCAAGACGAGGAACACGACGGCTTCCAGTTGCTGGTGGACGATCGGCGGAACGGATACAGCCGCCGCCACCACGTGACTGCGGATTTCGTCACCACGGGCGAGTACCGGGCGCTGATTCAGAGTTATCGCGACGTTCGCGACTGGCTCAAGGGTCCGGTGGTGATCACGACGAATGGATCCGAGCCGGAGGTGGTGGAGGAGACGCCGGCGGACGCTGACGCTGCAGCCGCGGACGAGCCGCCGCGTCCAGCGGAGCCGATTCGGTCTCGCGCCGCTGCCGCCGATCAGGAAGTGCGGATCGAGACGGTGGACGAGCTCCTCGAGTTCTTTATCGCGGCCGGCAAGAAAGGCATCGCCGTCAACCGCTACAAGGGTCTCGGCGAAATGAATCCGGAGCAACTCTGGGCGACCACGATGAAGCCCGAGATCCGCACCCTGCTCCAGGTCCGCGCTGAAGACCATGCCGAAGCCGACCAGATGTTCACGACGCTCATGGGCGATCAGGTCGAGCCGCGGCGGAAGTTCATCGAGGACAACGCGCTCGCTGTGAAGAACCTGGATGTGTAAATCGGGCTGCGGGCTGCAGGCTACGGACTGCAGGCCTGAATGCCTGACGACGCCCGCAGTCGGCAGCCTGTAGCCGGCAGCCTCTCTCTACTCATGGATCAACCAACCTCTTCCCGCATTCCCGTCAACATCGAAGACGAGATGAAGCGCTCGTACATGGATTACGCGATGAGCGTAATCATCGGGCGGGCGCTGCCGGACGTTCGTGATGGACTGAAGCCTGCGCATCGCCGCGTGCTCTACGGCATGCGACAGATGGGCCTTGCCCCGAATCGCGCCTATCGCAAGTGCGCGAAGATCGTCGGTGAGGTGATGGGCAACTTCCATCCGCACGGAGACGCGTCGATCTACGACACCCTGGTGCGTCTCTCGCAGGACTTCAACATGCGCTACCCCCTGGTCGACGGCCAGGGGAACTTCGGTTCGGTCGATGGCGACTCGCCCGCGGCGATGCGCTACACGGAGGCGCGTCTTCAGGCGCTCGCCGAAGACCTGATGGCGGATCTCGACAAGGAGACCGTCGACTTCGTTCCGAACTACGACGAGACGACCGAGGAACCGACGGTGCTGCCGGCGGCGGTTCCGAACCTGCTGATCAACGGATCCGCGGGAATCGCGGTCGGCATGGCAACGAACGTGCCTCCGCACAATCTGCGCGAGGTGATTGACGGCATCATTTACGTCACCGGCGAACAGCAGAAGAACGCCAGGCGCTCGCTGCTGCCGCCCGAAGAGCGCGACGACACCGAGCGTCTCACCACGCGCGACGACCGGCTGCGGCAGCTGCTCCGCCTGGTGAAGGGGCCTGACTTCCCCACCGGTGGCTTCATCGTCGGGCACCAAGGGATCGTGGATGCATTCCGCACCGGCCGCGGATCCATCCTGCTGCGCGCGAAGACCGAGTTCGAGCAGTCGAAGAAGGGCGACAAGACGTCGATTGTCGTCTCCGAGATTCCGTATCAGGTCAACAAGGCACGGCTGATCGAGAAGATCGCGGATCTCGTGCGCGACAAGACGATCGAGGGCATTGTCGACATCCGCGACGAGTCCGACCGCGAAGGCATGCGGATCGTGATCGATCTTCGGCGCGGAGAGATGCCGGAGGTTGTGCTCAACAACCTCTACAAGCACACGTCGCTTCAGACCAGCTTCGGCGTGATCATGCTGGCCATCGTCGGCGGCCGGCCGCGCGTGCTCAACCTGCTCGAGTTCATCGAGCACTTCATCGAGTTCCGCCGCGAGGTGGTGCGGCGCCGGACGGAATTCGAGCTGCGGAAGGCCGAAGCCCGCGCGCATATCCTCGAAGGCTTCCGGATCGCGCTCGACCACATCGATCGCGTCATCGCCCTCATCCGAAGCTCGAAGAACTCGATCGAGGCGCGAGACGGCCTGATGCGCGAGTTCGGGTTGTCGCAGCTGCAGTCACAAGCCATCCTCGAAATGCAGCTGCAGCGGCTGACCGGACTCGAGCGCCAGAAGATCGTCGACGAGCTCGCGGATCTGATGAGGACGATCGAACGGCTGCGCGCGATCCTGGCGAACGACGATCTGCTCATGCAGTTGATCGTGGACGAGCTGCGGGCGGTGCAGGCGAAATACGGCGACGATCGTCGGACCGAAATCCTCGAGGCCGAAGGCGAGCTCCGCATCGAAGATCTCATTGCCGAGGAAGACGTCGCGATTACCGTCAGCGACACGGGCTACATCAAGCGCACGGCAATCTCGACGTACCGCAGCCAGCGCCGCGGCGGCCGCGGCCGGATCGGCATGAAGACGAAGGAAGAGGATTTCGTCGCACACCTCTTCATCGCGTCCACGCACGACTACCTGATGATCTTTTCCGACCGGGGGCGTGCGTATTGGCTCAAGGTCCACGCGATTCCAGACGTGGAGGCCGCCGGGAAGGGCAAAGCCATCGCGAACCTGGTGTCGATGGAGCCGAATGAGAAAATCGCGGCACTCCTGACCGTGCGCGAGTGGGAAGAAGGACGCTTCGTCGTGATGGGCACGAGGAAGGGCGTGATCAAGAAGACCGAGCTGACGGCGTTCAGCAACCCGCGAGCCGGCGGCATCATTGCGATGGGCGTCGAAGACGACGACTCGGTCATCGCCGTGACGACCAGCGACGGGACGGGCCAGATCCTGATTGCGAGCCGGAACGGCGTCGCCATCCGGTTCGACGAGACCGACGTACGGTCGATGGGGCGCACTGCGTACGGCGTCCGGGGATTGACGCTCCGCGACGATGACGAGGTCGTGGCGATGGAAGTGCTGCGCCCCGGTACGGCCGTCCTCACGCTGACCGAGAACGGGTTTGGCAAGCGCACCGCGATCGATGACTACCGCGTGACCGCGAGAGGCGGAGTGGGTATCATCAACATTCAGACGACCGAACGAAATGGGCGGGTCGTCGGCGTGGCCTCGGTCGCGGAGAGCGACGAAGTCATGTTCATTACCCAGCAGGGCAAGATGCTGCGCACGTCCGCCGGTGCGATCTCGATGATCGGCCGGAATACGCAGGGCGTACGCCTCATCGACATGGAGCCTGAAGACAAGGCCGTTTCGCTCGCCCGGCTCGAAGAGCAAGTGGAGCCGGAGAACGGCGTGGCCGACGCCATCACGTTCCCGACATCAGACGAAAATCCGTCGTCCCCGACCGTTGACGGGGAGGAGCCAGACCCGACAGACCAGCAATAGGCAGGGCAGCGAGCCAGAGGAGGGCGGCTTATGAATCGGCACGTCCGCACGACGTTCGCGGTAATCGCAACCCTCGCACTGATGATGGTCGGCATCGCGTGCAGCGTCATGCCCGAAGAGAAGGTCGTTCGCGACTTCTTCAGGGCATCGCGACTGCGCGACTACGCCGCGCTCGGCACCTTCGCGACCGCGTCGTTCGACCCTCAGTCAGCCGGACAGGTCCAGAAGTTCACCGTCATCTCGGTCAGCCCGGAACGTAACACTCCGTATCCCATCAAACAGTACGCCAAGGCCTTCGATGATGCGAAGGCCGCCGATAACGCCTTCACGAAGGACAAGAACGACTACCAGCGCGTCAACATCGACGCCATCAAGCGCGTGGTGGACGCTGAGGTCACGAAGAAGCCGATCCCCAAGAAGGACGCCCCGGTCAAAGAAATGTGGGAGAAGCTGCGCGACGATTCCGCCAAGCACGCGAAGACCGTGTCAGACGCGCGCACGGAGCTCAACCGCTTCAAAGGTCTCGCGGAGCTGAGCCTCTCGCGGCCCAATGGTCCGACACCAGACGTCACGAAATTCGACGGCAACCTGGTGCAGAAGGACATCACTGTCGACGCGACAGTCACGCCGCCGCAAGGACAGGCGGTGCAGAAGACCCTGACGGTCACCGTCGAACGGTGCGTCGGCAAGGACGCCGACGGCAAAGACGTCACGGGCCGCTGGATCGTGACGCACGTCAAGGGCGCCTAGGATTTCTCACGACGTGCACTCTTCACTCACACGCCAGGGAGCCCTCCGGGCCCCTGGCGTACTCTTCGCGCTGCTGCTGGTCATCGTGAGCTCATCGACATGCGGCAACAGCGGCCCGCAGCAGGCTCCGGCACCATCCACACCGCTCGTCCCTCTCGCTCCAAAAGGCCTGGTCGCCTATCCGTTCACGTTCAGCTGGTCCGGTGCGGCGCCAGCAGACGTCGTTCGCGTCACCGTCGTCGATGCCGCGGAGCGTCAGTTGATGGAGTTCGACGCCCGAGGCACGTCGGTGGCGATGCCGCCCCGGCTGGCAGAACTGATTCGGCCGGGCGAACATTTCTCGTGGAAAGTCGCGGCGTTCGATGACGCCGCACAGCCGGTTCGGGGGTCGGGGTGGGTGGAGGCTACGCGGGAAAAGTGAGATATTCCTGAACAGCTACACGACCTCGAGCCTCGCGTACTTCGCCCGCAGCGTCTTCTGACCGATTGAGAATCGCACCACGACCCGGGCATCGCCGTCCACGGGTTCGACGCTGATGACCGTGCCGATGCCGAAGTGCGAGTGGCGGACCCTGGCACCTGCGCGGACGCTCGGCGACGATTGGTCCTCATCCTCGTACGCAAAGGGGGCGACTTCCTGCTCGCGGACTTTCGAGCCGCCGCCGCGTCCGCCCCGGCCGTACGGATTCGGCCGGTACTCGAACCGCGAGGAGAGCGACGCCTGATAGCTGCCGGTGGACGTCCCGGGTGCGCGTTCGATCAACTCGGCAGGGATTTCATCGAGAAAGCGCGAGGGTTCGGTGGCCTGGTACTCACCGAACACGCGACGTCTCGCCGCGCTGGTCAGGACCAGGCGCGTTCTCGCACGCGTAATTCCGACGTAGCACAGCCTCCGCTCCTCTTCCAGTTCCGCCTCGTCGTCGCGCGAGCGGGAGTGCGGGAAGAGCCCGTCTTCGAGTCCGGATATCACCACGACGGGAAACTCGAGTCCCTTCGCGCTGTGCATCGTCATCATCCAGATGCGCGCGTCGCGGGAGCCTGCCTCTTCGTCGACGTCCGACAGAAGCGACAGCTGATCGACGAACCCACCGATCGAGGGCTCGGGGTCGCGCGACTCGTACTCGCGGGCGGCCGAGACGAGTTCCATGAGGTTCTCGATCCGGCTCTCCGAGTCCTCGGTGTGGTCTTCGCGTAGATCCTTGAGGTATCCGCTCTGGTCGAGGATCTTGCCCAACGTGATCGACACGGTGTCGTGCCTGGCCACCTCTGTCAACGACAGCACCAGATCGCGAAATACCGTCAACGAGGCAGTCGCGCGTGCGGGCAGCAGGCGTTCGTCGATTGCGCGGACGATGCGCGCCCAGAGCGACGTCGCCGAGATCGTGGGCTCGAGTCCGGCCGCCAGAAGCGGCGGCAGTTCCGCGGGAGGCGGCAGCGTCTCGAGACCGTCGAGCACGCCTTTGCCAATCCCGCGCGCCGGCACGTTGATGATCCGCCGCACGCTCACGTCGTCATGCGGGTTGATGATCACTTTCATGTACGCCAGCGAGTCTTTGACCTCGCGGCGTTCGTAGAACCGCACCGATCCGACGATGCGATAGGCCAGCCCCTCGCGCATCAGCGCGTCCTCGATCGTCCGGGACTGCGCGTTCGTGCGGTACAGGATTGCGGCCGTGTTCTCCGGATCCTCATTCAGCGCCCGCCGTGCGGTGCGCATGATGAAGTCCGCTTCTTCGAGCTCGTCGCCGCCCCGGAAGGCGAGAATCCTGGCGCCGCCGGCGCGGTCGGTCCAGAGACGCTTCTCTTTGCGGTTCTTGTTCTGACCGATGACGGCGGAAGCCGCGTCGAGGATGACCTGCGTCGAGCGGTAGTTCTGCTCGAGCCGCACGACGGTGGCTTCGGGAAAATCGCGTTCGAAGTCGAGGATGTTCCGAAGGTCCGCTCCTCGCCACTTATAGATGGACTGATCGGGGTCTCCGACCACGCACAGATTCCGATGCCGCTCGGCGAAACGGCGCACGAGCATGTATTGCGGACGGTTGGTGTCTTGGTACTCGTCCACCATGACGAACCGGAACTTGTGGCTGTACCGATCGCGCGTCGGTTCCGACTTCTCGAACAGCTCCACGGTCTTCAAGAGGAGATCGTCGAAATCGAGGGCGTTGCTCGAGGTCAGCGCCGACAGGTAGTACGTGTACAGGCGTCCGATCTGCTCGTCTCGCGGATTCCAGCCGCCCATCAGGGTCTCCGGACCCTCCATGAGGTTCTTCGCGTGGCTGATGCGTGAGAGCGCGGCGCGCGGCTGGACGAAGGTGTCGTCGATCCGCAGCTCCTTCATCCCCTGCTTGATCACGGACAGCTGATCGGACGAATCGTAGATGACGAAGTCACGTGTCAGGCCGATGGCGGGCGCCTCACGGCGCAGCAGACGAGCGCAGAGCGAGTGGAACGTCGAGATCCACATGCCCGAGCAATCGCCGCCGACAAGCGCCTGTACGCGTGTCCGCATCTCCTCGGCGGCCTTGTTTGTAAACGTCACCGCAAGCACTTCGTCAGGCCGTCCGGCACCTGTCGAGACGATGTGCGCAATCCGGTGAGCGATGACGCGTGTCTTGCCAGAGCCGGCGCCGGCCAGGATGAGAACGGGCCCGTCGGTCTGGACGAC
>JBKPMA010000088.1:0-3409 GCA_046731935.1 Acidobacteriota bacterium | reverse complement strand
GCGCGAGGTCGCTGAATTCGAACGTCGTATATCCGAGGCCATGGCCGAACGGGTACCGGCTGCCGAAGTGACGCGCGATTGGCGTGCCGGCGCTCTTCATCTTGTGGTTGTAGAAGTAGGGCACGGCACCGACGTTTCGCGGAACCGACACCGTCATGCGTCCGGACGGTTGCACGGCGCCCGTCAGCACATCGACCAGCGCGGGACCGCCTTCCTGTCCGCCGGCAAACGCCATCACGAGCGCAGCGACGTTGTCTTCGAGCCCACCGAAATTGTAGGGACGGCCGCTCATCAGGACGACAACGGTCGGCTTTCTAGTGGCCACGACGGCCTCCAGCAGTTGTTGCTGCACGCCCGGCAAATCGAGCGAGTCAGCATCAGACCCTTCACCAACCGTTCCCGTGTTGAACAGGCCGGCGAGGTCGCCGACGCACACGACGGCCACGTCAGCCGCTTTCGCTGCGGCCACCGCGGCGGGAATGAGATCCGTTCGGGTCGAGACCGGCGAGGGCTGATCGAGCGACGTGCTGGCTTCGACGTCGCCGGGGAACACCGGTGATCCATATTTGCGCTGCTCGATGATGAAGCAGCCGCGCTCGTACCGCACATGGCCGGCGCCGAACACACGCTCGAACGCCGCACGCGGCGTCACGACCTGCGACGCGGACTCGCCCGCGTCGTTCAGGATCAGGTGAACAGGAAAGCTGTATCCGCAGAGCAGCGCCATGGGATCGTCCGCGCAGGGGCCGATGAGCGCGATGCGCTGGGTGCCCGCCGGATCGAGCGGCAGCACGCCGTTGTTCTCGAGCAGGACGATGCCTTGCTGAGCCACCTCGCGCGCCAGAGCCACCGTTGCCGGCGATTGCAGCGCGATCGCGCCCTCGTCGGCGTACGGCCGCTCGAAGATGCCCAGGCGGATCTTCTCGGTCAGGATCCGCCGCACGATCGCGTCAATCGTCTCGGTCGTAATCAGGCCGCGTGCGACCGCATCGCCGAGCGCGGCGGTGCAATCGTCGGCAGGCAGCTCGATGTCGAGCCCCGCATTGAACGCGAGCGCTGCGGCCTCGGCGCGATCCCGCGCGAGGTTGTGGTGCTGATAGAGCAGACTGATGCCGATGTAATCGGCCACGGTGAGCCCGTCGAAACCCCACTCGTCGCGCAGCAGTGCCGTGAGCAGCCGGCCGGACGCGTGGCACGATTCGTTGTCGATATCGTGGTACGCGGGCATCACGGATCCGGCGTTCGCCTGCTTCACGGCCATCTCGAAGGGAAGCAGGAAGACGTCGTTCAGCTCGCGCCATCCGAGGTGGACGGGCGCATGGTTCCTCGCACCCTCGCTCCAAGAATGACCGGCGAAATGTTTCAGCGTCGCCAGAAGATCGCGCTTGTCGCCCTGGAGGCCCCGGACGAATCGCGTGCCCAGCACGCCAACGAGATACGGATCCTCCGCCAGCGTCTCCTCGGTCCGGCCCCAGCGGACGTCTCGTGACACATCGAGCACGGGTGCCAATCCCTGATGGCAGCCCACCGATCGCGCCTCCTGTCCAATCGCCGCGCCGGCCCGTTCGATCAGGTCTGGATTCCACGTGGCGCCGTAGACCAGCGCCGACGGGAACATCGTGGCGCCGCGTGCCATCAGTCCGACGAGGCACTCCTCGTGCGACATGACGGGAATCCCGAGCCGGGTCTCCTCGCGCAGGAACTTCTGCAGGCGGTTCAGAGCGCGGACCCCGGTTCTGGCATCGACCCCGTGGCTCCCGAGTGCACGCGAAATCTGTCCCAGTCCGTGCCGCAGCGATCGCTTGACCACCTCTGGATCGGTGCCCCCGGTGAAGTCGTCCTGCCGGGGCCGATGATTGCCGTTCTCGTCGAGGATCAACCACAGGGCGTGCATTTGTGCCGCCTTTTCCTCGAACGTCATGCGCGCGAGGAGATCGGTCGCACGGTCGTCGACCGATCGGGTGGCGTCCTGGTAGGGATGAAGCATTGAGTGCGACCTCCGGGGTGGGACGGCTGCTGCCGGCCGCCGAGTATGTCTCAAGTCGCGTCCAACGCGAAGCCCGTCCGTGATACCGTCTGCACCGCGCGCCTGGCCCGGCGCGGCCGAACGCGAGGCGGACCGAGGAGGAATGACGTGGCGCAAACGGCAGTTCTGACGAACAGAGACGAGGGACAGCGGCTCTCAGTCGTCGAGAAGGTCGGGTACGGCCTGGGCGACACGGCCGCCAACTTCATCTTCCAGACGATGGTGATGTTCCAGCTGGCGTTCTACACGGACGCGTTCGGGATCACCGCGGCTGCCGCCGGAACGCTGCTGGTCGTCGTCCGCTTCTGGGATGCGATCTTCGATCCGATCATGGGGATCGTCGCCGACCGGACGAACACGCGGTGGGGCAAGTACCGCCCGTGGGTGCTCTGGACGGCGGTGCCGTTCGGCGTGCTGGCGTTCCTGGCATTCGTCACGCCTGACTTCGGACCCGGCGGCAAGCTCGCGTACGCCTACGTCACCTACATCGCCCTGATGATGGTGTATTCGGCGAACAATCTCCCGTATTCCGCCCTGAGCGGCGTCATGACCGGCGATCTGGGCGAGCGCACCAGCCTGTCGTCGTACCGTTTCGTGTGCGCCATGATCTCGCAGCTGATCATCCAGGGCCTGGCGCTGCCGATGGTGCACCACTTCGGCAAGGGCAACAATGCGAAGGGGTATCAGGTCACGATCGGTATCTTCTCCGCGCTGGCCGTCGTCCTCTTCTTCATCACGTTCGCGACGACGAAGGAACGCATCCAGCCGGCTCCGGATCAGCAGGCGGCGGTCTCGCAGCACTTCGCGGACCTGCTGCGGAACGGACCCTGGCTCGTGATGTTCATCCTGACGCTGGTGCTGTTCATCACTCTGGCGATGCGCGGCAGCGTCGTGCCGTACTACTTCAACTACTACGCCGACAAGGCGAGCCTGGCGCGACTGCTCGGCGGCTTTGGCGTGAACCCGGCAGACGAGGCGGGCGTCGTCAGCTTCGCGTTCAGCGCGTTCAATGTGCTCGGCACGCTGGCGACGATCATCGCGATTTTCTTTTCGAAGGCGCTTGCCACGAAGTACGGCAAGCGGAACGTCTTCATCGTGGGGCTCGGCGGCACGATCGTCTTCACCGCGATCTTTGCCCTGCTGCCGCCGACGGCGGTCACGGCGATGTTCGTGAGCGAGATCCTGCGGCAGTTCGCGTACGGCTTCACCATCCCGCTGCTGTGGGCGATGATGGCCGACGTGGCGGACTATTCGGAGTGGAAGACCGGTCGCCGCGCCACCGCGATCGTGTTCGCGGCCATCGTGTTCGCGCTGAAGGCGGGGCTGGGTTTCGGTGGGGCGATCACAGGCTACGTGCTGACAATGTACGGCTACGTGCCGAAC
>JBKPMA010000087.1:0-2620 GCA_046731935.1 Acidobacteriota bacterium | reverse complement strand
GTAGCGGACGATGCGAGGGTGGGCGGGCGGGGTCTCTTCCCACGGCACGGCGCCGTGACAGACGAAAACAGCCGGTGTCGTCCCGAACCGAACCAGCGCGGTCATCGCGGGCAGATGGTGCTGCCCATGAATGACGTCAGGCGTTGCGAGGGTCTCGTCCAGCCGATCGACGACCGTGATCCCCTCTGCGCGAAGTGTGTGCGCTAATGCCCCCAGCACCGGACTGAACAGGACCACGTCGTGCCCGCGAGATCGCAGGGCCTGTGCGAGGTCGCGCGAGTAGAGCTCGGTCCCCGCGCGCATGGCCAGCGCGTGGTTCGTGATGAGCACTCTCACGCCATGCGCTCGAGCGCTCGCACGAGTGGCGCCATGTGGTCGGTGAACGTGATGGCGGTCGAGTAGACGCCGGCGGCGACGCGATCGGCGCCGTACCGTTCGTAGGCCGGCGATCCCACGTACTGTGACGTCAACTCGAACGGATTGGCCACACGCCACAGGCGTTCGGCTTTGAAAGCGACACGTCCGTGCATCGCCAGGGCGCGTGCGACCTCGGACTTCAGCTCTGGATAATCGTCAGCGGCCCGCAGCTTCCGGTCGAGCGCATCATCGTCCAGCGTGAGATCGATTCGTCCGCCGCTCGCCGGCGCCGGCGCCGTCGGCGATCGATCCAGCGCGAATTCGTAGCTGTTGATGGCACGGCCGGCCGACGCCACGCGCGCCAGTGTCGCATTCACGATCAACCGGCACACGTCGTGCGCCGGGTTGAAGCCTTCGGCGGCAGCGGCGGCGACCGTGTGAATGCCGGAGGCCATCAGGATGCCGGCCAGTTCGTCGACCAGATCCAGGAAGCGGCTGTGGGACCTGGACAGCAGCCACTGATAGACCTCGGCATCGCGAACGCGGCCTTGCCACGGGCCCATCGTCGCGCCCGCGTCCTGAACGATGCGTCGAGTGGATTCGACGCGCGACAGACCGGTTGTTCCCGAACCGTCCGTGAGGATGCAGACCATCGGCCGGGTCTGTTCCATCCAACGGAATACACGCAGTTCGTGTCCGGGGTGCGCGATGACGAGGGCAACGGTCGTGGGGCGGGGAGCAGCGAGACTGGAAGCAACCATCGGTCAGAGAGACTCACCTCAACGGCGAACTGGTAGGATGCGGCATGCGCGATCGCCTCCTCATCATCGCCGCCCGCGGCGGCAAGTCAATCGTATTCGTGCTGGTCGGCGTTGCGGTTCTCTGCCTGTCCGCCCGCGGAGCCCGGTCGCAGGCGGGAGACCGGTTCGACGTGCTCATCCGGCATGGACGCGTCATCGATGGCACCGGCGCGCCGTGGCAGCAGATCGACGTCGGCGTCCGCGGCGACCGGATTGCCGCACTGGGCCGGTTGGACGCAGCGTCGGCGGATCGTGAAATCGACGCCACGGGGCTCGTCGTGTCGCCAGGCTTCATCGATCTGCTCGGCCAGTCCGAGTTCTTTCTGCTCGTGGACAATCGAGCAGCCAGCAAGATCTACCAAGGCGTGACGAGCGAGATCACGGGTGAAGGTTCGTCTATCGCGCCGTTGAACGGCGTCATGACGGAGGCGGCGCGGCCTCTCTACGAGCACTACCACCTCGCCGTGGACTTCCGCACGCTTGGCGAGTACTTCGATCGCCTGTCCAGTCGCGCCCACCCGGCCATCAATCTCGGATCCTTCATCGGTGCAGGGTCGGTGCGCGATTTCGTGATCGGCAAGGACGATCGACCGGCCACGCCGCAGGAACTGGAGCGCATGCAGGCGCTCGTGTCCGAGGCGATGGCACAGGGTGCACTTGGTCTCAGCACGTCGCTGCAGTACGTGCCAGACCGTTTTGCCTCGACCGACGAGCTCGTGGCGCTGGCAACCGCCGCCGCGCGCGCCGGGGGCGTGTACTTCACGCACCAGCGTTCCGAGAGCGGACAGATCGATCAGTCACTCGAGGAGGTGGCCGCGATCGCGGAACGCGCTCATATCCCGGCGGAAATCTGGCACCTGAAGACAGCGTACCGCGCGAACTGGGGACGCATGCCCGCCGTGCTCCGCTTCCTCGAACAGGCGCGTGCGCGGGGGCTCGATATCACCGCCAATATGTATCCCTACACGCGTGCGTCGAACGGACTCGACGCATGCCTGCCGATCTGGGTCCGCGAAGGTGGCGTGGACAAGATGCTCGCCCGGCTCGGCGATCCAGCGGTTCGCGAGCGCGTGCGGAACGAGATGGCCGACGAACACGCGACGGGGTGGGAAAATCAGTGGTTTGGCTCGGGCGGCGGCGATGGCGTCATGGTGGCATCAGTGCTCAATCCTGACCTGCGCCAGTACGAGGGTATGACGCTGACGGCCATTGCCAAAAAGATGGGCAAGGATCCGCGCGATGCGGTGATGGATCTCGTCGTCGCCGACCGCGGCCAGACGGCCTGCATTCTTGCAATCATGGACGAAGCCGATGTCAGGGCTGCGCTGGCGCATCCTCTGATTGCGATTGGCACGGATTCCGAGGGCCGCGCCGAAGATGGTCCTCTGGCGGGTACTTCGTCTCATCCGCGCGGGTGGGGATCGTTTCCGCGTTTCCTCGGACACTACGTGCGGGACGAGCAT
>JBKPMA010000086.1:0-14172 GCA_046731935.1 Acidobacteriota bacterium | reverse complement strand
GGCGTGTGCCGGGCGATCAACAGCCCCGCGTGCAAGATCCTATTCGACATGTACCACATCCAACGGAACACGGGTCGTATCGTGACCAACCTGGATTGGGCGTGGGACGAAATCGGTTATCTGCAGATTGGCGACGTGCCGGACAGGAATGAACCCGGGACAGGCGAAGTGCACTATCAGTACATCTTCAAGCACATCCACGCAAAGGCGGCCGCTGCTGGACGCGACATCGTTCTCGGCATGGAGCACGGGAATTCACGTCCGGGAAAAGACGGTGAGCGCGAGGTGATCGAGGCGTACGTCCGCGCCGATGGATTCGCGGTGTAACGATTTGGGGCCGGAGAGGCGTCGCTCCGGCCGTCTCGCCCGGAATCCTGAGCCGCTCGATTGGCCTCGGCCTTGTATGGATCAGTGCCTCGCCTGACACTGGAGATCCATTTCATGCCGACCGGCCGATCGATCAGTCGTGCGCTCATCGTGATTGCGCTCGTGATGACAGCGTCTCGCGCGCGTGCCGACACGCTGTTCACACCGTTCCTCGGCGCCAACCTCAACAGCTCTCCGGCGCTGTCGCTGAACGAGATCATCGGCGATCCAAGCCGCGCCAACTTCGGCGTCAGCATTGCCACGATGGGCGGCGGCGTGTTCGGTGTGGAAGCCGACGTGGGGTACGCACCCAGGTTTTTCGGCACTGACATCAACATCGGCAACGTGCCGATCTCGCTGGCGCACAACAACGTGCTGACGGGAATGTTCAACCTGACGCTGGGTATCCCGATTCAGAGTCACGGCGGCGTTGGGATCCGTCCCTACGGCGTGGCAGGCGTGGGTCTGATCCATCAGCACGTCGAGGCGGTCGGCGGCGCGATCGATGTGTCGTCGACCGACTTCGGCTACGACGTCGGCGGCGGCGTGATGCTCTTCTTCGGGCGGCACGTGGGCATGCGGGGCGATCTGCGCTACATCCGCACGGCGTCAGACAATCCGCTGAGCGATCTGATCGCGTTGAAGGAGGGCGCGTTCAACTTCACGCGCGCGTCGGTGGGTCTGACGCTGCGGTAGCGGGGTCGGTTTCTCACTCCGTCTCGAACGGATAAAAACCCGCCCGCGTGCGGACGGACAGTCCCTTCCGCGTGACTTTGATCTTCAACCGGTGAAAGTCGGGCCGGGAGTTGCGAGCGAACGTGTCGTGCGGCGGTTGATACCCGATCAGGTAATAGCCGCTCTGGTCGGCCATCACCCGGCCGAGCGCCGCGCGCAGATCGTTGTTGTTCACCACCGCGAATCCGCCGGTTTCTCCCGCCACGAAGCGGAGACCGTCCTGCGTCTCCCTAAGCGCCGCGTTCCTCATTGCCATGCTGTCGAGCGCCGCGCGCATCGAGTTCGGATTGTCGGCCGCTGACAGCCCGGTAAAAACGAGCCCTCGCGGATCGACGGCATAGACGACGACGCCCGCGCGGTTGGCGCGATCGACGAGCCGCTGCATCGCGTCTCTGATCAGGCTGTGGTAGTCGCCCGGACCGAACATCGCAAAGCCTTCCGACACGAGCACGATGGTCTTGCGTCCTGGCAGCTCGTGGACGGCGCTGATCACGTCGAAGATCCGGTTCAGCGCGTTGATCGCGAACGTGCGCTCCAGCGTCGCGTCAATCTCCGATTGCCCGCCCAGCATGCTCCCGTCGATTGGATCCATCGCGGATCGCGTCGTGGCATTCCACAGCGAGAACCTCAGACGCGCGGCGGCGGCCTTGAGCTCCGCACGTCCGTACGTGAAGTCCCACTTGGATCCGATGCCGCCGCTGGTCGTGATGAGACAGACGAGATCGTCTGGCATCAGCTGCTCGTCCACGAATCGCCGCAGGACCGTGCGCGTGCGCGCAATGCTCTCGAACGACATCCGCGAGTCGTCCACGATCACGGCGATGACGCGTCTGGCATCCTTCGGCGACGTGGGCCGCGACACGAGCGGCGTGCCGGTCTCATCGAGCAGGCGTTCGTCGGCGCGAACGTACGCGACCGCCGTGACCGGCTGCGGCCGGCCATCCTGCATGACCAGAAAGTCGGATGGACCGAGGTCGGTGACGTGGTGCCCTTTGCGGTCGGTCACGACGGCATCGAGCTGTATGAGGGATACGCTCAGGCGGAAGATCGGATTCGGATCGGACTTTCCCTCTTGTCCTGCCGGGCGCCCGGCGAGCAACAGGACCGCGAGAACGCCAGCGAGCAGAGCACGCCCCACACACTCCCCCTGTTGTACGGCGAGGGATCCAGTATAGACCCGGCCACAAACTGAGCTGTGATGAACGATGGCTAGGCCGTGCAGGCCGTCAACAGCGTACGCGCCGCCCGGCTATCGAGCGTGTCTCCGGGCCCGATGCCGTCGAGCGCCGCAGTCAGCACGCCGGCAGCGCCGGACGTGTCGCCCGCGTCCCGCAGCAGACCGGCGAGGTCGATCGCCGTGCGGAGCTCGAGCGACGCCGCATGCTGCGTACGGGCGAACGAGAGCGATCGCTCGAAGGCATCGCGGCCCGCACGCGGATCCGAAGGGCGCAGCGCTCGCTCCACTCGTCCCTGCAGGCGGTACAGCTCGGGCTCGTACATGCGTTGATCGGTGTCGGTCATCACCTGTTCCGCCTCGCGCAGCGCGTCGGCGGCCTCCTGCACGCGCTCGACTGCAAGGAGGCATTCCGCATAGGTCTGCAGGTAGAACGGGCGGAGTAACGCTGAGCGGGTCGATGTCTGCCTCGCGAGTGCCTCCTTCATTTCAGCCAGGCCGCGTTCGCGCTCGCCGAGGGTGAACGTGATCCATCCGCGAGCCGGCTCCGACCAGAGCAGTTCCTGAGCGATGCCGCGCTGGCGGCACAGGATCGCGAGCTCACCGTGCACCGCTTCGGCCCTGGTTGCATCACCACGCATCTGATGCACCAGGACCGTGAAGAGCAGCGTGAAGGCGAGTGTCTGCGGATGACCGAGTGCGCGTGCCTGGCCGGTCGCCCTGGCCAGGCGATCGAGTGCTTCGTCGGGCCGCCCGAGCAGCCAGGTCGTACGCGCCGCTTCACAACTGCAGAACAGTCCGGGCTCGATCCCGACTTCCCAGGCGCGTGCGCCGTGGACGACGGGATCGTGCAGCTCGAGAGCTTTCGTCAGATGGGCGTGCGCCGTGGCCAGTTCACCGAGGTGATGGTATGCGGCGCCCAGGCACCACTCCGACACCATGATGAGGTGCGGATCCCCTACCCGGGTGGCGATGACGTGCAGCTGCTCGGCGAGATCGAGGCACGTGCGGATTTCGCCCGACGTGATGTAGTGTGCCGACAGTCCCATGATGACGGGAATGACCTGCGACAGGTCGTCGACCTGGTGGCACAGCTCACGCGCGCGCCGGTACGCGGCGCCCACTGCCGGGGCCGAGTAGCCCGCGCGGGTTTTCACCGCGAGCCCGTACGTCATCTGGAGCTCGAGCTCCAGCGCGCGCCGCGCGGCATCGTCAGGCAACGCGTCGATCAAATGCAGACCGCGGGCCGCCAGCTGCTCGGCCTCGGCGTGCGCGAAGAGGCGAGCTGCGGATTGGGCCGCCAGACTGAAGTAGCGTGCCGCGGCGAGGGGCGCACGGGCCGTTTCGAAGAGGACGGCCAGCTCGAGCGCGATTTCGACCGACCGATCGCCCCACCGCCGGACGAGGAGTCCGGCGATGGTCCCCGCGATCGTCGCTCGCCGTGTCGCGCGCAGCGACGCGAAGAGGGCGTTCTGATAGAGCACGTGCGCGAAGCGGAAGCGGAGCGTGACCGTACGATCCGGACATGTCTTCTCCTCTATGAAGCGCACGAAGGCGTGCTCGCGTTCGAGGCGATCGAGCCGCTCTTCCACGTCGGCTTCGTCGAGCTCGAGCGCGAACGCGACGATGGCGGAATCGAAATCCGCGCCCTGCACCGCCGCGACGGCGAGCAGCTGCCGATCCTCTTCGCTGATCGCGGCCACCTTCCGCTCGATCATGCTGCGGACCGACTCCGGCGCTTCGCGTTCCAGCGAGGCCAGACCCTCGACGAGCGTCCAGCGCCCGTCGCGCTCCGCCACCAGGCCGCGCTGCTTCAGATCGCGCAGCAGGTCCACCATGAAGAGCGGGTGCCCTTCGGTCTTGTGATGGATCAGCGCCGCGAACGCGGCCGGGAACGTGTGCCCCGGAAATGCGCCGTCGATGTACGCCGTCACCGCTTCGGCGGGCAAGGTGTGCAGCGCGATTTCACGACCCACGCCGCGCGCCTGCAGATCGAGTTTGAGCGAAAGAAACGGATGCTTCGACAGCGCCAGGACTGACGGCCTGTGTGTGGTGACCACCAGTACGCGGCTGGACGGCAGCCGGACCGAGAGATACGACAGCAGGTCCACGGTCGCAGGATCTGCCCAATGGAGATCGTCGAGGAACAGCACGATCGGCACGAGCCGACTGGCTTCCTCGATGAGCGCCGTCATCTCGCGCTTCAACCGCTGCGCCGATCGGTCGGCGTCGCCGGTGTCGTTAACGTCGGCGCTGTTGCGGCCTGGCTGCGAGCCGAGCTGGGTGTACCAGCTCGGGGCGACCGTCTTCATCACGCGCGCGAGGCTGCCATGGCTTTCACTCCGAAGCAGCGACTCGAGGGCTTCGAGTACCGGGAGGTACGCGTCGGTACCCGCAAGCCGTTCAGAACATCGTCCGCGACCGATGCGGACGGGATCGTCCTTTCGGGAGACCGATGACAGAAACGCCTCCACGAGCGCCGTCTTCCCATACCCGGCCTCTCCCGCGAGGGCGATCACACCCCCGTGACCCGCCGAGGCGTGGGCCCACGCGTCGTCGAGCATCGCGAGCTCGGCGGATCGCCCGACGACGGCTTTCGACTGGTCGCGCGACGGGACCGGGATCGCACGCACGGCGGCCCGTGAGGACGCGTGCTTCAGACTGTTGGCGACGTCCAGCGCCGTGGGCCGCAGCCGTGGATCCTTCTGCAGGCACTCGAGGACAATCTGATCGTACGTGGCAGGCATCCCGTCGCGAAGGTGCGACGGCGCCACAGGCACGTCGCTGAGGATCGCGTGCAGTACGCCGAGCGCCGACGATGCGGGAAATGGATGCTGGCCGGTGAGCGCTTCGTACAGCACGACACCAAGTGAGAAGACGTCGCTCGCCGCTGTCACCGGCTCGCCCTGCGCCTGCTCGGGTGACATGTAGCCGATGGTGCCGATGACGAGGCCCGATCCGGTCGCGAACGACACGGTGACGCCCTCGCGCTCCACGCGCTCGACTCGCGCGAGGCCGAAGTCGAGCACCTTCACGTAGCCGTCCTCGCGCACCATCACGTTCTCGGGCTTCACGTCGCGGTGCACGATCTGTGCGCCGTGGGCCACGGCCAGGGCTTCGGCGACCTGACGTCCGATATCGCGCGCCTGTTCGGGATCGAGACCGTCACGCAGCACCTCGCGCAGGGTCATGCCCTGCACGAGTTCCATGGCAATGTAGCGCCCGTTCGCCGTTTCGCCGGTCTCGTAGATCGTGACGACGTTGGGGTGGTTGAGGGCAGACGCGGAGATCGCCTCGCGGATGAAGCGATCGACCGTGACCGCATCGCTCGCGAGCGCGCGCGAGATCACCTTGATCGCCACATCGCGCCGCAGCCGCGGATCGTGCGCACGGTACACCTCGCCCATGCCTCCGGCACCCAGGAGCGAGATGATTTCGTACGGACCGATGACGGTACCCGGAACGAAAGCCATTGAGGAAGGCCGGGATTATACCGGCGATCTGATACGCTTCTATCGTATGACGGGTTCGAAGACCGAGGCGGCTGCCGCCCCGCTCGACTTCATTCGCGACATCGTGGCCGAGGATCTCCGGACGGGGCGCCGCGCGACCGTCAAGACACGTTTTCCACCCGAGCCCAACGGCTACCTGCACATCGGCCACGCCAAATCAATCTCCCTCAACTTCGGCGTCGCCCAGGAATTTGGTGGATCGTGCAATCTTCGGATGGACGACACGAACCCGGCGAAGGAAGACGTCGAGTACGTGGACTCGATCCAGGAAGACGTACGCTGGCTCGGTTTTGCGTGGCCCGGACACACCCTCTACGCATCCGACTACTTCGAGCAGCTCTATCAATGGGCAGAAGAGCTGATCCGTCGCGGCCGCGCCTATGTAGACGACCTCACGGCCGACGAGATCCGCGACTACCGGGGCACGTTGACAGAGGCCGGGCGCGAGAGCCCGTACCGAAGCCGCCCGGCGGAGGAGAGTCTCGAGCTGTTCCACCGCATGCGCGCTGGAGCCTTTCCCGACGGATCGCGGGTGCTGCGGGCGCGGATCGACATGTCATCGCCGAATCTCAACATGCGCGATCCCGTGTTGTATCGCATCCGGCGCGCCACGCATCATCGGACCGGCGACGCATGGTGCATCTATCCGATGTACGACTACGCCCATCCGCTGTCGGATCAGGTCGAGCACGTCACGCATTCGCTGTGTACGCTCGAGTTCGAGGATCATCGGCCTCTGTACGACTGGGTGCTCGAGTCGCTCGGCTTCGATCCGCGTCCGCAGCAGATCGAATTCGCGCGGCTGAACCTCACCTACACGATGATGAGCAAGCGGCGTCTGCTGCAGCTCGTGCAGGAAGGCACCGTGCGCGGCTGGGACGATCCGCGCATGCCGACGATCTCCGGCCTTCGCCGGCGCGGGTACACGCCGGAGGCCATCCGCGACTTCTGCGATCGCATTGGCGTCGCGAAGAAAGAGAACGTCATCGACGTCGCCCTGCTCGAGTACTGCGTGCGCGAGGATCTCAATCGCCGCGCTCCGCGCGCGATGGCTGTTCTCAATCCGCTCCGCGTCGTGATCGAGAACTATCCGGAGGGCGCCGTCGAAGACATGGATGTCGTCAACAATCCGGAGGATGCGGCAGCCGGCACACGTAAGGTGCCGTTCTCCGGCATCGTCTATATCGAGCACGATGACTTTCGCGAGGATCCGCCGAAGAAGTTTTTCCGCCTGGCGCCCGGCCGCGAAGTGCGCCTCCGGAATGCATATCTCGTGACCTGCACCGATGTCGTCAAGAACGACGCCGGCGAGATCGTGGAGCTGCGGTGCACGTACGATCCAGCAACCCGGGGGGGCGACGCGCCGGATGGCCGCAAGGTCAAGGCGACGCTGCACTGGGTGTCGGCCGCGCATGCGGTCGACGCCGAAGTGCGCCTCTACGATCGGCTGTTCACGGTCGAGAATCCGGCAGCACTGCCTGAGGATCGCGACTGGCGCGAGGCGCTGAACCCGAACGCGCTTCAGGTCCTGAGCTCCTGCAAGGTCGAACCGAGCCTGGCGTCGCCCGCCGAGGGCGCGCGCTATCAATTCGAGCGGATTGGCTACTTTGCGGTCGATCCCGATTCTGCCCCCGGACGTCCCGTCTTCAACCGCACCGTCGGCCTCAAGGACACGTGGGCCAAGGTCGCCGGCCGCTCAGAATAGCCGCCAGGCTCTTTGCTCACGGCACACGGCAGACGGCGAATACGAAGAACGACGACGAACGCGACGCCTACGTCCTACTTGGTGCAGGGCGCCCCGGACACAATCGACAGCAGGTACATCGGGTTGCGGCCCTTCCGCGTGACCGCGCGCGTCGTCCCGCGCGGTACGATGACCAGCGAGCTCGATCGGAGCGGCAGGTCCTTGCCTCCCAATCGAACGGTGCCCTCGCCGGCCACGACATAGAGCACTTCGTCGGCATCCGCACGCGACTGCTCGGGCAGCGGGTCCTTCAACTGCAGCAGTGTCGTCCGCGCGCTCGCGGTGCATCCCAACTGATCTTCTTTCACCGGATTCCGTTCGATGTAGTCCACGAGGAGCAGGTTTGCCGCCTCGCCAGGGGGAGCCGTGTTCGTCGGCGCGACTGGCGCGGGAGCCGGAGGCGGCTCGGGGGGCGGCGGTGCCTCGGTCAGAGACGCGTCCACTTCGAGCGGGAGACCGCCCTTGATGGTGACGTCGCGCTCCAGTGTGAAGAATCCATCGTGCTCGAACCGGATACGGTAGTCCCCCGCCTTCAAGCCGGCGAAGTGTACCGAGCCGTTCGCGGCGGTCTTACCTGACCGCGGCACCGGCCCGGTCACGGTAATCGTGACGCCTTGAAGACCGTGGCCGCTGGCATCGCTCACCGACACAGTGGCCGTCGACGTGCGAGTCGCTGCCGCCGCCGGGGCTTTTCGAGGAGCCGGCTTGGGTGCGGTGGCCGGAGGCTGTTGTCCCGCAGGTGGTTGCGCGACCGGGGGCGGGGCTGGATTCTGAGCCCCTGCGGGGGTCCATGCGAGCAAGCCGAAGGCGGTGAAGACACAAGGGCGAAGAAGGCCGGGTAGCGCCAGACGGCGCCTCGGGGTCGTCATGTCGGCATCTAATCGCTGAACTGCTGCGCGGTCAAGCCCTGCCGCTATAATCTTGGTCGCCGTTGGTGGGTCACGTGGATCATGCCTGCGGCTCCATCCATGTCCGACCGAAAGTACCGTCAGCGCGGCTACCAGGACGACGATCGCGACCGGAAGCCCAAACCGAGCGGTCCACCACCGCCGAAAGAGCATCCGCGGGATCGAATCGGGCCTCGGGCGCTCAACATGCCCGGGTTCCGGGAAGTGGTGCGGTGTGCGCGCTGCGGCAACATCGTGTCTGGCGACGTGGCGACCGACGCCCGGTGTACACGGTGCGGCGTCGATCTGCACGCGTGCATTCTGTGTGTCCATTTCGACACCGGTCAGCGGTTCGAGTGCGATCAGCCGATTACCGCTCGCGTGAGCCCGAAGGACGAGCGGAACACGTGTCCGCACTTCGAGGCGCAGCGGAAGGTCGAACGTGAGACCGGCTCCTCGGCCTCCGGACCGCCGAGCGCACGCCAGGCGTTTGACGATTTGTTCAAGTAGCGGCCGTGACCGGTCGTCGCAGCATTCATCCACGAGGGCTGGAGGTTCGATGACACGCAGACGAACGATTATCGTGATCGTTTCTCTCGTCGCGGGCGTGGCCGTTCAGTCCGTCGGCACCGCCGATCACGCCTCGGGCTACGCCGAGTTCCGAAAGTCGGGCGGCATTCTGGTCGTTGACGGTCAACGCGTCCGGACCGCTGCCAAAACGACGTTCCACGGCGACAAGATCCGCGCGCTCGAGGACATTCCGCTCGGGTACGAAGTCGACGTGAACGGCACGCGGCAGCCGGATGGGACCATCGCGGCCGACAGCGTGTCGGCCAAGCCCAATGGCGTCGCGATGTACGAGAAGGACGTACTGCAGGCGACCGATCAGATCGAGAAGGAGTGGGTCTCGAAGGGCATGATGTACGAGCCCTCGTCTGCCGGCAAGACGACAAAGATTGGCGACATCTCCGACAGCGGCCCTCGTGTTGCGCGCGTGCGCCGCATCATGGACCGGCTGCGTCCGCCGTACATCGCCGCCGATCGTCTCCGCGTTCGCGTGATCGACACCAAGGAATGGAACGCATCCGCGATGGGCAATGGCGCTATCTGGGTGTACTCGGGCCTTCTCGATGCCATGAGCGACGATGAAATGGCGATCGTGCTCGGACACGAGCTGACGCACTTCACGCACGAGCACTCGCGGCGGAACGCGAAGCGCAGCATGTTCACGCAGATCATCGGGCTCTCTGCCGTCGTGGCGTCCTCGACGATCGACAACAACGCGGCGCGCACATCGGCCATGCTCGGCAGCATGCTGACGATGACGGCGTTCCAATCCGGCTACAGCCGCGATCTCGAGGACCAGGCCGACCGGGTGGGGCTCCGCTACGCGTACGAGGGCGGCTACGATCCGAGAACCGGACCAGTGTTGTGGGGCAAGTTCAAAGAGAAGTACGGCGAGTCCAACAAGGTGTCGAACTTCTTCGTCGGCAGCCATTCGCGGCCGTCAGACCGCATCAAGAACATCGACAAGGAACTGGCCGTCAACTATCGCGCGAAGTAAGGGCGGCTGGAGGCGCGATGGCGCGCCTCCCCCACCTGTCGCTCCCTATCGCTGGCCCTCACTCGAGGGCGGCACGATGTCCTTGAGCCGCATGTACGTGACCAGATTGCCGTAGTGCTCGAAGTCGTGCGCCGTGTTGAAGGCGAGCACGGCGAGCCGCGGCTGGTCACCGCCGAAGAACTTCGTCATCTCCGCCGCTTTGGCGTCGGTCATCGACGCAAACGCTGCGTCGCACGCCGCGAATCCATCCGCCAGTGCCTTCTGCAGGTCCGCCTTGGACGTCTTCGTCTTCTCGGCGCTTTCCTTGGAGGGCGTGCCGCTGGTCGCCGCCGCGCAGATGTTCGTGTTGGCGTCGGCGATGTGGCCGACGATCTGGCCGAACGTGCGGACCTTGGGCGTCGCCTGGAAGCTGTAGAGATCTTCCGGAACTTTCTCTGCTGACTTGGTGATGTTGTTCTTGATGAGCTCGTACTGCGACTTCAACGCCGCAGCCATCGGACCGGTCTGTGCTGAAGCGGGCGCCGCCATGGCGAGCGCGACAACAGCGATAGAGAGTGCACGCATCGGATTCATCTCCTCGTGGTTCACCGGCACGACCGCCGAGCCACGGCTCAAGTGTAAGTGGAACGCGATTGTATCGCAGGCGCCGCAGTCAAGCCGCCGATGTGACGACGCGGTCTGCCGGCGATGTCAGCCGGTCCTCGCGCGTCACATTCCGAATTTCAGTTGAGTCCCGCGTCCTCGGCGATGTGCTTCGCGAGCGCGCTCCAATCGAGCTCGCCACGGCCCCTGGCGACGGCCGACACGAAGTGGTCGCGTGTGACGCTCGCAACGGGCATGGGAACCATCGCCTGCTCCGCGGACGCCAGCACCAGCCGCACGTCCTTCAGTCCCAGGCGCAGACGGAAGCCTGGCGGCTCGAATCGTCCTTCGACGATCATGCGGCCGTAGTTCTCGTACACCGGCGATTTAAACAGATGCCCGTTCACGATCTCGAGGAACTGCTCCGGCGCCACGCCGGACTTCCGCATGAGCGCGAACACTTCGCCCAGCGTCTCCAGCATCGATGCGAGCATGAAGTTCCCACCGAGCTTGACCGCGTTCGCCATCGCAGGCTCGCTGCCCACGACGAAGAGCTTCTGGCCGACGGCATCGAGCACCGGCCGGCATTTGTCGATGGCGTCGGCTGGCCCGGCCGCCACCACGACCAGACGTCCATCGGCCGCCGCGTCGGGACGGCCGAAGACCGGTGCCGACACGAAATGCTGCCCGGCGTCGGCGTGCGCGTCTTCGAGCTCCGCCGCGAGGGCAGTGCCGATGGTGCTCATCGAGATGTGAATGGCACCCTTCGGCAACGCGGCAATCATTCCGCCCGACCGCCAGGCGATCTCGCGCACGGCATTGTCGTCGGCCACCATCGTGATGACGATGTCCGCATCGTGCACGGCTTCCGAGACGGTGGCCGCCGGCATGATGCCGTCCGCGGCCAGCGCTCGCGCGCGTGCTGCCGTCCGGTTCCAGGCGCGCACGAAATGCCCGGCACGTGCGACATGCTGCACGATCCCCTGTCCCATGGCTCCGAGACCGATGAATGCGATACGCACCTTGCACTCCCACCTTATTCAGACAGCGGCATGTCAGATTGACGATTGACGATTGACGATTGACGATTGGCAGTCCGGCTCTTGGCCAAGGCTCACTGCCCAACGAATGTTCAAGACCTGAAGGCCTTGCAATGGGTCGAAGGGGTTCAACGGGTTAATTGTTCAACAGGTTCATGGGTTCAAGGTTCCAAAGTTCCTGACCCGGTGTATAAAAAGCACGCGCGCCGGACTCATCCATTGGGGATCCGCCCCGGCGCTGCTCGTGGAGCCGCAGAGTGAGACCTGGTGCTGTTCGTCATGCCATCGGCTGTCTATTTATCGCGAGCCTGGCCGCCTGTGTCGTGGCGTGGCCGGCTCGGGCGCACGCGCAGGCTGTTTCCGGCGTGAACGCCCGCGATGCGTGCGTGAGCCCCAATCAGGCCGCCATCGAGCAGGCGCTCGGCGTCAAATTCAAGAACGCGAAAGTCACGACGCCTGCGCGTCGCGGCGTCTCGACGTGCGCCTGGGTGCCCGCGACCTCACGGAGCAAGATGTCGCTCACGGTCACGACGTACTCGCAGGAAGCGATCAAAGGCACGAACCAGCGGAACCTTCGCGACTACTACGAGTCGCTCAAGGCGAATCACACGCAGGCAGCCCACAAGCCTGCTCAGGTCTTTCCACGTGTCGGCAGGCACGCCTCCTACTTCCCGGGCATCTCTGCCGGATCCGACGCCATCCTCGTGCTGCGGGACGACTACATCGTCATCATGGGTGTCGGGGGGATCAATCGCGATCAGGCGCTGAAACTCGCCGAAGCCGCGGCGCGCTGACCGTGCGATTCCGGGACGGCACCGTCCCGCTCCCGGACGCCGCGCCTCCGCCCCGTCGGCCCCGGCGCGCGCTAACACTCAGAAGTTGAACCGCTTGTCGCTCGACCGGGCGGTGGCACAGCCTTCGCTCCAGAGATCCCTATGTTCAGCGACCTGCGCCGCGCTGCCCGTGCGTTGAGGCGAAGCCCGTCGTTCAGCCTGGCGGCCGTCTTGTCTTTGGCCGTCGGGATGGGTGCCGCCACCGCGATCTTCACCGTCCTCTACGCCGTGCTGCTCCGGCCGCTGCCGTACCGGGATCCCTCGCGCCTCGTCGTGCTGTTGCACGACGGCCAGTTCGCCGTGAGCCCGGCGGATTACCTCGACTACCAGCGCGACTCGCGCTCCTACGTCACGCTGGCAGCAGCGCAGGTATCTGGCGTGACGTTGACTGGAAGCGGTGACTCTCTGCGCATCGACGGACTGCAGGTCACGGCGAACATGTTCGACGTGCTCGGCGTTCCGGCCGCTCTCGGCCGCACCTTCGTCCGCGGTGACGACATCGCCGGACACAACCGCGTCGTCGTGCTCAGCGATTCCCTCTGGCGCGAGCGGTTCGGCGCAGACCCGTCGCTCGTCGGCAGGACGATCCTCCTCGACGGCGACCCGCACGTCGTCGTCGGCATCATGCCCCCGAGCTTCCGGTTTGCTCCGTTCTGGGCGACGAGTGCCCGCCTCTGGCGTCCACTCTCGCTCGAGCAACGCATCGCCGACCGCAACGGGCGATCGTTGCGCCTTTTCGCGCGTCTGAAAGACGGTGTCGCGCTCGAACAGGCACAAGCGGAAGCAACTGGAATTGCCCGCCGCCTGGCAGCGGCCTATCCAGATTCCAACGCCGACCTCGGTATCAGCGTCGTCCCGCTTCACGAGAAGGTCACCGCCCCGATCCGGCCCACTCTGGTGATGCTGTTCGCGATGGTGCTGCTGGTACTGCTCGTGGCTGCCGTCAACGTCGCCAGCTTGCTCCTCGTGCGCGGCACCGCCCGGCAGAAAGAACTGGCCGTACGGACAGCTCTTGGTGCGGGTCGGGCGAGGCTGGTCAACGAGCTGCTGGCCGAGAGCGTCATTCTCGGGGTGGCGGGTGGCGTCGCGGCCCTGATCCTTTCCTCGTGGGCGGTGTCGAGCCTGACCGCGATGCTTCCCGAGGCCGCGTTGCCGCGTCAGCAGGAGATTGGATCCAGCGTCGTGGTGTTCGCCGTTGCTGCATGTGTCGCCATGGTGAGCGCCGTGCTGGCCGGCCTCGCACCCGCGCTGCAGCTGTCGCGCGTCGGCGTCACCAGCGCCTTACGAGACGGCGGCCGCACGGCCACCGATCACGGACACCGCACCACGCGTCGATCGCTCCTGGCAGTCGAGTTCGCGCTCGCGACGATGCTGCTGGCGGGCGCGGGATTGATGGGCCGTTCGCTCCTTGCGCTGCAGGCCATCGAACCTGGCTTCGATCCGTCCCACGTGCTCGCGCTCACCGTGCCGGTGGACGGCCTGCCCCAGGCTGATCCGCTGAAGCGCGCGCCGTACTACGACGCCGTGGCGGCCGCGCTCGAGGCCGTGCCGGGTGTCGAACGCGTGGGCGCCATCAACCATCTGCCGCTCGCCGGCGATACCTGGCGATTCCGCGTGAGTATCGAAGGCCAGCCGGTTCCGCCTCCATCCGAACGTGCCGGGGCGACGTGGCGTGTCGTTCGTCCTGGGTATTTCGAGGCGATGCGATTGCCCGTTCGCGGCCGCACGATCTCCG
>JBKPMA010000085.1:0-3910 GCA_046731935.1 Acidobacteriota bacterium | reverse complement strand
CTGGATCTGCGCGGTCAGCGCACCCGTCGCCGCGCGGTAGCTGCGATTCTCGACCTCCAGGACATCGGCAGTTGTTTGCAGCCGCGAGATGTCGGAAACCGCACTCCATCGCAACCCGAGGCCGATCAAGACCGGCAGCAGGAATGCGACCATCACACCGACGAAAACCGGCCGCGGATTCACCGTGATGGGCCGGTAGACACCCGTCTTCCGGTCGGAAACGACCAGCGTAAAGCGGCGAGGCGTGCGCCGGCGGCGAGTGGTGTGGTGCGAGGACAAGCTTTGCACTTTATATAAGGCGTTAAGTATTGCGCCAGCGAATAAACAGCGAATACCTCTCTGAAGTCACTGGTCCTGTAAGGCCCGAAACTGAAGCGCCTCCGCAAGATGCGCTGGCTCGACGATGTCGGAGCCGGCCAGGTCGGCGATGGTGCGTGACACCCGCATGACGCGATCGTAGCTGCGCGCGCTCAGCGCAAGCCGTGTCGCCGCGTCACTCATGAGGCGCAGCGCCGGCGGTGCCAGGCCGCAGCTCGCGTGCAGGTCCCGCCCTTCGAGATCGGCGTTGACCCGCGCGTCGGCTCCCCGTGCCTGGTGCCGCGCCGCCTGCCGGTCGCGGGCCGAGAGGACGCGCGAGCGCACGGCGGCCGACGATTCTCCCGCCGCCGCACCCTGGAGCGACGGCGTCGCGACAGCGGGCACTTCGACGACCAGATCGATCCGATCGCGCAACGGGCCCGACAGCCGTCCAGAGTATCGGGCGATCTGATCCGGTGTGCAGCGGCATGCCCGCCTGGGGTGCCCGAGGAAGCCGCACGGGCACGGATTCATGGCACCCACCAGCACAAACCGTGCAGGAAAGCGTACGCTCCGTGCCGCACGTGCGACGACGACCGACCCTTCCTCGAGCGGCTGACGCAGCACGTTCAGGGCGCGCCGATCGAATTCGGGCATCTCGTCGAGGAAGAGCACACCGCGATGCGCGAGGCTGATTTCGCCAGGACGCGGATGGCTGCCGCCGCCGACGAGGGCCACGTCGGAGATCGTGTGGTGAGGCGCTCTGAAGGGACGTTCGTCGAGCAGGCCGACGCCGCTCGGCAGCGTACCCGCGACCGAATGAATCGAGCTGACCTCGAGCGCCTCCTCGAAAGTCATTGGCGGCAAGACGCCCGGAAGGCGCCGCGCCATCATCGTCTTTCCGGAACCAGGCGGGCCGACTAGCAACAGGTGATGACCACCAGCCGCCGCAATCTCGAGCGCCCTCCGCGGCAGCGCCTGACTGCGCACGTCCGCCAGGTCGGGTGCTGACGGCCGACTCCGAACGGCCGGCGGGATCGGATGGGCTACGCGCGCGTGGCCTGGCTCATTCAACACACCGATCGCATCCGCAAGCGTCGTGAGAGGAAACACGCGCAAGCCGCCGATGGCGGTCGCTTCCGGCGCGTTGGCTTCCGGCAGGAGGATGCCGCGCAGACCATCGCGTCGTGCCGCAACGGCAATCGGGAGCACGCCGCGTGCGGCCTGCACCGATCCGTCGAGCGACAGCTCTCCGATCACGAGAAGGTCGTGCACCTGACGCCGCTCGACGAGGCCCATCGCGGCCAGTACGCCGAGTGCGACGGGCAAGTCGAAGGCAGACCCTGCCTTGCGCACATCCGCTGGTGCCAGATTCACCGTCACGCGTTCGGAGGGGAAGTCGAAGCCGCAATTCCGTATCGCAGCTCGCACGCGATCGCGGCTTTCGCGCACGCTCGCGTCGGGCAGGCCCACCATCGTGAAGATAGGCAGGCCAAAGGACACGTCCACCTCGACGTGGACGGAGACAGCTTCGACGCCAACGACGGTTGCCGTTCGCAAACGGGCAAGCACGCCGCCTGAATTGCAGGGGAAATGCCGTCAGAGTGCGAGTGCGGATCGTGCGGAATTGCCGCGCATCACGTCAGCCATCGCGGCGGCGTGATCGTTTCTTGCGATCGATGTCGAGGCGCGGCGCTGCGAAAGCTGCGAACCCGGCTGGCTAGCGATTCTCCGCGGTGTGTGCCGTGGACCGGTAGATGGTGAGTCGATCGCCTGCCGCGATGCGCGTCGACGGCAGATGATTCCAGAGACGAAGCGACGCGACAGTGGTCTTGAACACCCGCGCGATGGACGCGAGCGTGTCGCCCTTCTTCACGCGATAGACCACGCGCGCTGCCTGCGCTGCTGGCGCGTCATCGTCGTCTGCGGGAGCCTCGTTCACCATAGAAGCGCTCGCCACGGCGGGCCGGGATTCGGCGACTGGAACGGGGCGGTCGGGGTGCGCGGCCATCAACACTGCCGGCGCGCGAGGGATGACGAGCTTCTGTCCCGCGTTCACCGCGGATCGCGTGGAGAGGTAGTTCGCTTCGGCCAGGTCGGATTTGCTCACGCGAAGCTTGCGCGCGATGGTCGCGAGCGAGTCGCCGCGGCGCACGGTGTACCAATTGAGCACCGCGCGGTCCGCCGGTCCTGAGTCCTCGAGTCTCGCCTTGAGCACGGTCGCCGTGCCCGCGGGGACCTTCAACTGATAGCCGTTCGCACGAAGTGGCGTCGTCCAGCGCCGCAGTTCAGGGTTGAGTCCCTGGATCGTGTCGATTGACGCGCCGGTCCATTCTGCGACGCGGCGAAGATCGACGGGGCCCGCGAGCTGCAGCGTTTCGGACTCGATCGGCTGATCGGGCTGGACGTCGAATCCATACCCTTGCGGATTTCTCGCGATGACGATTGCCGCGAGAATCATCGGCACGTACTCGCGCGTCTCGCGAGGCAGGCGCCGCGCCTTGTCGCACAACGTCCAGAAGTCGTCGACACCCGTGCGATTCAGGGCGCGCTGCACCCGTCCAGGGCCTCCGTTGTAAGACGCCAGCGCCAGATGCCAGTCACCGTCGAACATCTCGTGGAGCTTCTTCAAGTATTGAGCGGCTGCGTGCGTCGCCTTTTCCGGATCGGAGCGCTCGTCGACGTACCAATCGTGGCGCAAGCCATTTTCGATGGCGGTGGTGCGCATGAACTGCCAGACACCCTTGGCTCGTGCCCGCGACAGAGCGTTGGTCTTGAACGCGCTCTCGATGAGCGGCACGTACGCGAGATCGAGTGGCAGCCCCTCCGCGCGGAAGACGCTCTGAATCATCGGCAGGTACTGTGTACCGCGGGTGAGGCCTTCTTCGATGAACGGACGCAGCCGACCCTGGAACAGCTCCACATAGCTGAGCACGCGCGGGTTCAGCGGGATTGGAATGTCGTGCGCGGTGCTCGCCAGGTCTGTCTGGACCGCCCGGGCAACCTCAGGCGCGGCGACGGACGTTTCAGCGCTGGATGCGTCGAGGAACTGATCCAGCGCGGCGATTTCGGTCGGCTTCTCGCTGAAGCCGTCACCCTCGGCGAGCGTCGTGATCTCCGACGCGCTGATGCGATCGACGAGCCGGTCGAACTGTTCGCGGATACGCGGCTCGGACCGGGCGCCATAGGGCGATTCGAGCAGCACGTCGAGCGCCTGGTCGAATTCCGCCTTTGCGCGTTCGAGGTGCCCAAGCTGGAGCTCGCGCTCTCCCTCGACGAAGTGCTTCTGTGATGTTTCGATCAGCAGTCCCACCGAATCCACCGGTGCGGGGGGCGCGGCCGGGGCAGGAACCGCGGCCGTCTTCACCGCCGGGGGCGGCGGCGGAGCGACGTGGACGGGGGTCTGCTGATGTGCCGTGGCGGATCCACAGCCTGTCGACATACCAGCCGCGATCACTGGGGCCGCCAGCAGGGGCAGCCAGGAGGTCTTCAGCATCAGGCGCTCCGCGAAAAGGGCCCGTCGGCGGCCTGCCGTCGTCTTTTATCCCCGACCATGGTTCTTATCGGAGGATCGGCGCTCGGCGTCTTGGGACGCTGGTGCAAGCCGTAGGCC
>JBKPMA010000084.1:0-10467 GCA_046731935.1 Acidobacteriota bacterium | reverse complement strand
ACACGAGCATCGCCGTGCGCGTATCGCCGAGCATGCGCTGCAGCTCCGGACCGAGGGACGTGCGCGCGATGTTGCCATTGCTGTCGGGGTACGTGCGTGCCAGCGCCGCTGCGACGCCATCGAGGCGTGCCCGGGCGCGGTCGAGTGTGTCGTCGTCGGCCAGCCGGGCGATGGCGCCCAGCATCCTCGCGCCGCGCTGTTCGGTGATCGGTTGCGCGGTGTTCGCCGACGCATCGACCGCAGGGGTGACCCACACATCCACGACACGCGTGCCAGCCGGATAGTTGAAGCCTTCTGGTGCGACGCCCACCACACGGAACGGTTGGTTATCTAGCGTGATGGTGCGGCCGACCAGATTGGGGTTGCCGCCGAACTGGGACCTCCAGACGCCGTGCGACACAATCGCGACGCTCGAGCCGACTCGCTCGTCGGCCTCGACGAAACGGCGGCCGGCCGCCACCTGTACGTCGAGCACGTCGAAGAGATTCGACGAGACGATTTCGGCATTGAGTACGCGGGCGCCACCGCCGCCGGCAAGCGTCACTTGAGTGTCGCGATAGCTCGCGATCCCGGCGAGCACGTTCGAACGCCGGAACTCGAAAAATGTGGGATACGAGAGCGGCGCTGGCTGACTGCCGTCTCGCGAGTCGACTGATTCGACAGCGACGAGGCGATCGGCATGGGGGAACGGCAGTGGCTGTAGGACCAGTGCGTATACCACACTGAAGACTGCGGCATTGGCCCCGATGCCGAGCGCCAGCGTCAGGGTCGTGGCCAACGCAAATGACGGTGTGGCTCGCAGCTGACGCGCCGCGTATCCAAGGTCAGCGATCAGATCTTCAATGCCATTCCATCGCCACACCGCGCGGCCGTCTTCGGCTACCCGTACGACGTTGCCGAACGCACGGCGCGCCTCGAGACGAGCGCGCTCACGCGGCCATCCAGCCGCAACGAGGTCATCTTCCCGCTCCTCCAGATGCAGCCGAATCTCTTCGTCTGCGTCACGCTGCAGCTGCCGGTGCCGGAACACGCGATCGTACCACGTCATGCTTTTACCGGCGCCAGCACGAGGCGAATACCCTCGAGCAGTTGCTCGAAGCTTAGAATCTCTTGACTGAGGTGCCGGGCGCCGGCGGCCGTCACCTCGTAGATGCGCACGCGTCGTCCGCTTGTGGAAACTCCCCACCTGGCACGGACGCGGCCGTCCTTGAGCATCCGTTGCAGTGCGGGGTAGAGCGATCCCTCTTCGATCTGCAGCAGATCCTTCGACCGCTTCTGGATCTGCTGCACGAGTGCGTACCCGTGCATGGGCTGGTGCTGCAGGATCTGTAGCACCATCATTTCAAGTGCGCCTGGAAAGAGATCTTTGCGGTCGTGTGTTCCCATGGCCTCGAGCCTATGTTCGAATAGGCCTAGAGTAAAATAGTATTGTTTGGACCGTGTGTCAAGATCGTAAGCGCACCTCGATCTTGTGCGACGCCGATGACGGGAGGCGTCGCGGTTGACCATTCGCGCGAGAGAATACTTCGTGCTGCGGAAGGAGCAGACGCCCGCGCCTTTGGCTGCGTCCCCTCCTCCTCGCTCAGTGTCCGCGGTGCCTTCACAACGCTGAATCGGGTCGGGATACATTTCACATTCTGCCCATACCCTCCGGGAGGGTCCTGGGCGTTTCTGCCACGAGACGGGGACGAGTCTCACATTCGGCACAGACCCTCCCGGAGGGTGTGGGGAGTTTCTGCCACGGCGTAATTTGCACCTATACTCCGACGCCATGGCAACCACGCCGAACCGTCCGTCACGCGGACGCCGACAGTTTCTGAAGCAGTCGCTCGGAGTCGCCGCCGCTGCCGCCGCGACGCCGGCCGCAGCACTCGCGGGTGCCGCGACACCGGTGGCCGAACCGGCACCTGCCGGAGCGCCCGCTCCGGCTGCGGACCTCCATGCGCGCATCGCCTACCCGCGCGTCTTCACCGGAACGCAGCTCTCGCAAATCGCGTTTCCTCTCGGCGGGATTGGAACGGGATGCATCAGCCTCGGCGGACGTGGACAGCTGCGCGACTGGGAGATCTTTAACCGCCCCGACCAGGGTCTCTCGCCCGGGTATGTCTTTCCGTCAATCCGCGTGCAGCAGGGATCGTCGGCGCCGTTTGTCAGCGTGCTCGAGGCTCGACTGCGTCCGCCCTATCAGGGCGCTTTCGGCCTCGGGTCAAACAGCGCCCCCGGCTTGCAGCGCCTCGAATCGGCGCGGTTCACGGGCGAGTTTCCGCTGGCGCACATCGCCTTCCGCGATCGGCGCCTTCCTGTGCAGGTGTCGCTCGACGCTTTCTCGCCGTTCGTGCCCCACGATGCCGACGCCTCGGGGCTGCCCGCCGCCGTCCTCCGCTACACGGTGAAGAACCCAGGGACGGCACCGGCGACCGTGTCGATCGCGTACTCGGTCGAGAATCCGCTTCTGACGTTCCGGGTCCCGTCCTACAAGAAAGACCCGCGCGTCAACGAAGCGCGGACGGCTCAAGGAATCGAAGGGCTGCTCCTCAGTAATCCGGCGATCGCCGAAGACAATGCGCTGTCGGGCACGCTGGGCCTATGGGTGCTCGGCGCCGGTGATGGGCGCGTCACCATGCTGCGAGGCTGGCCCCGTGCGCGGTGGTGGACCAGCGCGCTGCACTTCTGGGACGACTTCTCGGATGACGGCGCGCTCGGACCCGAGTCTGCGGAGGCGGGGCCTGTCGCGGCTGTCTGCCTTCAGCGGACCATTGCGCCGGGTGCGTCGGCAGACTTCACATTTGCCATCACCTGGCGGTTCCCGAACCGCACACCGGACCGCTGCGGCTGGGACTCCGCGCCTGGAGAGGGCGGCGCCCCGATCGGCAACCACTACTGCACGCGATTCCAAGACGCCTGGGAGGCGGCGCGCTATCTCGTCGACCATCTGACGGATCTCGAGCGCCGCACACGCAGCTTCGCGGACGCCATCCGCCAGAGCACGCTGCCGGCGGCGGCGAAGGATGGTGCCACGGCGAACCTCTCCACACTGGTCACGCAGACTTGCTTCCGCACGGCGGACGGCGAGTTCCACGGATTCGAAGGCTGCGGCGAAACCAGCGGCTGCTGCCACGGCAACTGCACGCACGTCTGGAATTACGAGACCGCCACCTCCCACTTGTTTCCAAGCCTCGCGCGATCGCTCCGCCGCGCCGCTTTCGGCTACTCGATGGACGACGACGGCGGGATGCGCTTCCGGCAAACGCTGCCGGACGGCGCCGAGCGGTTTCCCACAGCAGCCGCAGACGGCCAGATGGGCCAGATCATCAAGGTCTACCTGGATTGGCGGCTGTCGGGCGACGACGCGTTCCTGAAGGAGTTCTGGCCGCTCGTCAAGCGGGCTATCGCGTTCGCCTGGATTCCGAATGGATGGGACGCGGATCGGGACGGCGTGCTCGAAGGCGCGCAGCACAACACGTACGACATCGAGTTCTACGGCCCGAACCCGATGTGCGGCATCTATTACCTGGGCGCCCTGCGAGCGGTGGAGGAGATGGCACGGGCGGTGGGCGACGATGCGACGCGCACGGAGGTTCGGCGGCTGTTCGACTCGGGCCGTGGGTGGATCGATCAGCACTTGTTTAACGGCGAGTACTACGTCCAGCAGGTGCGGGGCCAGCGCCGCGAGGACATCCCCCACGCGCTGCTGAACACGATGGGCGCCGACGATCCATCACAGCCGGAGTATCAGGTGGGTGAGGGCTGTCTGGTCGATCAGCTCGTCGGCCAGTACGCGGCCGACATCGCTGATCTCGGATGGCTGGTGGATCCGGCGCACGGCAAGACGACACTCGAGAGCATCTACCGGTACAACTACAAGCGCTCGCTGATGCGTCACGACAATGTGCAGCGGACGTTTGTCTTGAACGACGAAGCCGCGCTCGTCGTCGGCGACTACGCCAAGGCCAAGCGGCCCGACGTGCCTTTTCCGTACTATGCCGAGGTATTTACAGGGCTCGAGTACACCGCGGCGAGCAACATGATCTTTGCGGGGATGGTGTCAGAAGGCATCGAGTGCGTCGCGAATATCCGAGCGCGGTACGACGGCGAGCGGCGAAATCCGTGGGACGAAGCCGAATGCGGATCGCACTACGCGCGCGCGATGGCCGCATGGACGGTCGTGCTCGCGCTGAGCGGCTTCCACTACCACGGGGCGGACAGGCGCGTGGTCGCGAGACCCAGGCTGCCGTTGGCCGGCTTCACGTGCTTCTGGTCGAGCGGCACCGGCTGGGGCACGTTTGCGTTCGGACAGGCAGCGCCGACGTTCCGCTTGAGAGTTGTCGAAGGCACGCTGTCCCTCGCACGCCTCGAGCTCGCGGGGAAGTCAGGAACGGGCGCTCAGTCGATACGGCTCGGCGACCGACGCGTCGCCGGGCGCGTCGAATCCGCGGCAGACGGCCGGATCGTCACACTGGATCAGCCGTTGACGCTGCAGCCGGGAGCCGACCTGGTGATCGCATGACTCCCGCTGCTCGTCGACGTCCACCTGTCCTCGTCATTGTCGGTGGCATGCTCGGCGCCGGAAAGACAACGCTCATTCTCGCAGCCGCGCGTCGCCTGTCGTCGCGCGGGCTGAGGTGTGCCGTCGTCACCAACGATCAGGGCCACGGACTCGTAGACACGGCGATGGCTCGCGCGGCGTCGCTGCCCGTCGAAGAGGTGGCTGGTGGATGCTTCTGCTGCCGGCTTTCGGATTTCCTGATGGCGACCGACGCGCTGCAGCCGGCGGATCCGGACGTCATTTTTGCCGAACCCGTTGGCAGCTGCCTCGACCTCGCTGCCACGGTGCTGCGCCCCGTGATGCGCGATCTACCAGGACGGTTTCATGTCGCGCCGTTGACCGTGCTCGTCGATCCCGCGCGTGCCGCGGCACTGGCCGGCAACAAGGGTGACGGTGATCTCAGATATCTGTTCGACCATCAGCTCGAGGAAGCCGACATCCTCTGCCTGACCAAGTCGGATGCTGGCGTGCAAGCACCGTCACTCAAGGGCCTGCCCGTTCATCGTCTGAGCGCCACGACCGGTGAAGGCCTCGACGAGTGGCTCGACCTCGTTCTCCAAGACAAGCAGACAGCCGGACAAGCCCGATTGCTGGTGGACTACACGCGGTATGCCGACGCCGAGGCTGCCCTCGGGTGGGTCAACTGGCACGCGACGCTGCGCCCGCGGCAGCCTCTCTCTCCAGCGATCGTCGCGGGCGCCTTGAGCGATCAGCTCGACGAGGCGTTGACCGCAGCCGGCCTATCGATCGTGCACGTGAAGGTGCTCGATCAGTCCGACACCGGGTATGTGCGGGTGAGCTTGACGACGAATGGCGACGCGCCCACTCTGGACGGCGCGCTCGACGCATCGCCCGCGCGCGAGCACCGGCTGCTCGTGAACGCACGCGCGCTTGGTGATCCTGCGACACTCGCGTCTACGGTGACACGTGTCGCCGAGTCGCTCGGCAGTATTGAGGTGTTCGTGCAGGAGGCGTTTCGTCCGGACCCGCCGCGACCCGAACGGCGGGGATGACGGGACAGGGGGCAGGGGTAAGGGGTGGCCTGACGCCCGAAGCCTCACGCCCAAAGCCTTCGACGAACGCGGACCGCGTGGTCGTCGTCGCCGACGCCAGCGTGTTCCTGACATGCAGCGACAAAACGACGACGCTGTCCATCCTCGCCTTTTCGCCTCGCGCGAGCGAGCATGCGCTGGACGCGATGAAGAGCGGGAAGATCTAGCGGAAGTCTGGCGAGCGCCAGACTTCTCTCTGTCCATGCCCGGAGCGCCAGGGCGTCGTTGAAGCGATTACCCGCATCCGCATACCCCGAAGCGGCCGCGACCTTGCTATCCTCGACAGGTCGTGTACTCCATCGATTGGGCCAATCTCTTCTCGCGCGTCCGGCGCACGCCGTCTGCTGACGGAGACGCGGCGGCGACTGGCGGCTTTCCTGTCGTCAGTCACACGGTCTGGGCCCTGGGATGGACCAGCCTCCTCACCGACGTCTCGTCAGAGATGGTCGCCAGCATTCTGCCGCTGTACCTGGTGCTGCACCTCGGCATGTCGCCACTCGCCTTCGGCGTCGTCGACGGGCTGTATCAGGGGGCGGCGGCGCTCGTGCGCATCACGGCGGGGATCCTGTCGGATCGGCGGGGCCGCTACAAAGCGATCGCGGTCACAGGATATGCGCTGTCGGCCGCGTGCCGCTTTCTGATTCTTCCAGCCGGAGCATCGTGGGGGAGCATCACCGGGATCACCGTGGCGGATCGGATCGGCAAGGGCATCCGCACCGCGCCTCGCGATGCGCTGATCTCGCAGCGGAGTGAGCGCAGCCAGCTCGCGACGGCGTTCGGCGTCCACCGGGCGCTCGATGCCGCAGGCGCGATGTTTGGACCCATTGTCGCCTTCCTGCTCCTCGCCCGTTCACCCGACGACTTCGATTTGCTCTTCGTCGTCAGCTTCGCCATCGCCATCGTGGGCGTCTTCGTGATCGTATTGTTCGTGCCGGCGCACCGCGAGGGAGACGCCGAGCTCGACGCGAAGCCGTTGTCGCTGGCCGCGGCGATGGGCCTGGTCACGGAGCCGCGCTTCCGCGCCATTCTCGTCGCGGGCTCTCTGCTCGGGTTGGCGACAATCAGTGACGCATTCGTGTATCTGGTACTGCAGAAGGGACTGGCGCTCACGGCCATGGCCTTCCCGCTGCTCTACGTCGGAACCTCGCTGTTCAATTCGCTGTTCTCGGTTCCGTGCGGCCGCCTCGCCGATAAATACGGCCGCGGTCTTGTACTGCTCGCTGGATACGTCGTGCTCGGCGTGGTGTATCTCGTTACGCTCGCGCACTCGATATCACCGCTCGCTGTCACGCTCGTCGCCATCGCGCTCTTCGGTGCCTACTATGCGGCGACCGATGGTGTGCTGACGGCCATGGCTGCTGCCGTCCTGCCCGCCTCGCGATCGGGCAGCGGGCTCGCTCTACTGGCAACCGCGACCAACGTCTCCCGACTCATCTCATCGATCGTCTTTGGGTGGCTCTGGACGATCATGGGTCCAAGGGCCGCGACGGTCTCTTATTTCATCGCGCTGCTGGCTGCTATAGTTGTGGCGGCCGCCGTGCTATCTCCCGAGCCGCATGCCTCCACCGGAACCGAAGACTCCGCGCAGTCCGCGTAACTGGCGCCCGGTCCTGTTCGCTGCCATCTGTGTTGCGGCCCTGGCCGCCGTGCTCGGCTACGCCAGGTACTTCCGGCGGCACACCGAGCCGGTACGACCAGCCACCGTCATCTCGACGGACCCCAAGCTGCTGGCTGCGATCCGTTCGAAGCCGCATCTCGTGTTCCGCAGCACCGCGCTCGAGTCCTCGGGGCGCATTGCCATCGTGCCACTAGACAATCCGGAAACGGCGCGGGCGCTTGCACCGCTTGCCTGTGAGCGCGTGTATGCGACGCCCACGTCCGGGCTGTGCCTGTCCGCATCCCGCGGCGTCTTCACGCGGTACGAAGCGGAAGCCTTCGACGGCGATTTCAAGGTCCTGAGTCGGTTTCCGCTCGCTGGCGCGCCGAGCCGGGCGCGGGTATCGGCCAACGGCGCCGTGGGTGTCTCGACGGTCTTCGTGGCTGGTGATTCGTACTCCACCGGGTCGTTCTCGACTCGGACGACGCTGTACGATCTGCGGCGAGGACAGGCTCTCGGTGATCTCGAGAGCTATACGGTCGAGCGCGATGGGCAGGTTTTTTCGAAACCGGACTTCAATTTCTGGGGCGTCACGTTCACGAGCGATGGCAGCCGCTTTTACGCAGTCCTCAGTACAGGCGGTGAGCTCCATCTCGTTGCTGGCGATCCGACGTCGCGGCGGATACACGTGATGCGGCCTGGCGTCGAGTGTCCGTCGCTTTCACCTGACGGCGGACACATCGTGTTCAAGTCGCGTGTTCACGAAAGCGGCCGTCTGCTCTGGCGTCTCCATGTGCTCGACCTGCACAGCGGGCACGAGGCGGTCGTGCAGGAATCGCAGAGCGTCGACGATCAGGCCGAGTGGCTGGACGCTGACCACGTGCTCTACTCGCTGCCGCGTCCGAGCGGCGGCGGATCCGATATCTGGGTCGCCCGCGCGGATGGCAAGGAGCCGTCGCGCCTCTTCCTCGCGCAGGCGTTCTCTCCGTCCGTCGTCCGGCCCTAGTCGCTTATCATTCCTGCGCGCGCTTGACGGCCGCGGCGACGTGTCCGATGGTATCGACCCAGACACCGCGAGACGGATCCTGGATGTAGGCCAGCAGCGCTCGGAGCATCGACACTCTCGTGACCTGATGCCCAGGACCGGCGCCGATGTCGTGTCCTGCCAGAACCAGCCATTGCCCGCGTTCGATCGCATCGTCCACCGCGGGGCGCAGCGCCTCGAATTCCACATCGTCCATCGGATAGCCGAACACCTGTGCGAGATCGACGCGCACGGGATCGTTCGGACCCTCGTTCAGCCAGCCGCGACCTGCGACGAACAGCTCGCTGACGACCGGAACGTAGCTGGCGACTTGCCTTCCGCGTCCAACGAAGGTCTGCCCGCACGGGTAGGCGAAGCTGACCGGCCGGACGCCAGTCGCCTGTTCGATGGCGCTCGACGCTTCGGTCATTTCCGTCCGCATCGTGCTGAGCGTCGCATCTTCCAGTGCTCGGGCAGCGGACCAGGCGAAGTTGCCCGAGCACGGGTGGTTCACCGTGTGATTGCCCATCTCGTGACCGGCTTCGGCCGCACGGCGCCAATCGGCCGCATGTGTGCCGATGTTGCCCGTGGTGAGGAAGAACGTCACTCTTGTATTCGATTCCGCGAACACCGGCAGACCTTCCGAAAGCTGTGACGGCCTCGCGTCGTCGAAACTGAGACTGACGGCCGCGCGCTTGCCGGCAGGCCATGGCGAACGGCCGGACGCCGGGCCTGAGTTGGCGCGCTGCGCCAGGAGTGGGGCGGCAATCGCTATCGCGACCGGCAGGGCGATCCAGAATCGTGGTCTCATCTCAGGCTCCCGCTCCATCCAACCACAGCAGCCGGAACCCGTCCAGTGGCGTCCGACGAGCGATCCCGGACAGAATGTGGACCTGCGAGCTCCCGAAGGAGGCGATCGATGGCGAAGCGCAACAAGACACTCACGAAGCTGAAGAAAGCAGAGGCACGCGCCGTCGAGCATCTGGCGCTCGCGCGTGCCAAAGCGGCGAGGAAGATTGCCAAGGTCGAAGCCGCGCTGACTGCGGTTGAACGGAAGGTTCAGGCGCGTCTCGAGAAGGTGCGTGCCAAGACGGAGACCGCCGGAAAGGCTGACGCCGTGCGGCGATCGAAGCGACGCCGTCGCCGTTCCCGTTGAATGTCGCGATGCTGCGGATGATCGCGATCGGAGGCGTCGTGGCCCTTGCCCTTGGAAACGGTCTGGATGCTCCCCATCGGCCGCTGGTGATCGGCCATCGCGGCGCCAGCGGCTACAGGCCGGAACACACGATCGAATCGTATCGGCTCGCGATCGAACAGGGCGCCGACGTGATCGAGCCCGATCTGGTCATCACCAAGGATGGCGTCCTGGTCGCACGCCACGAAAACGAAATCGGTACCACGAGCGACGTAGCCGACCGCTTCCCGGACAGGAAGACCACGCACCGTATCGATGGGCGAGACATCACCGGGTGGTTCACCGAAGACCTGACGCTCGCCGAGCTGAAGACGCTTCGCGCACGTGAGCGGTTGTCATTTCGATCGCACGAGTTCGATGGCCGGTTTGATGTTCCCACCTTCGACGAGGTCGTCCGGTTCGCCGCAGAACAGGGCCGGCAGACTGGACGCAGCATTGCCGTCTACCCGGAAACAAAGCATCCGACCTACTTCCGATCGATCGGTCTGCCGCTCGAGGATCGCCTCCTCGAGACGCTGACCCGGAATGCCTTGACCGAGCGCGCGTCGGCGGTCTTCATTCAATCGTTCGAGGCGTCGAGCCTGCAGTATCTGCGTCCGCGCACCAAGGTACGGCTGGTGCAGCTCCTGGATGATGGGGACACGACGGCAGATATGAAGGCGATCGCGGCCTATGCGGACGGCGTTGGCCCGAACAAGCGCCTGATCGTCCCGGCCGCCGCCGATGGTGCGCTCATGCCTCCGACGGATCTGGTCGCACGCGCTCACGCCGCTGGTCTGTTCGTCCATGTCTGGACCATGCGGAGCGATCCCGCGTTTTTATCAAAGACGTACGAAGGACATCCGGAACGCGAGTACCTGCAGTTCGCGTCACTCGGCGTGGATGGAGTATTTACAGACTTCCCGGATGCCGCAGTACGAGCCTTCGCTAAGCAATGACGAATGCAGATTGACGGATGACGAATGCCTGATGTGGGGCCGGGGCTTGTCATCCCGTTCTCCCAATGCCCCGGCCGGATGTGAATTTCAGTTTGAGGGCGGGACGATGTGCAGG
>JBKPMA010000083.1:0-5823 GCA_046731935.1 Acidobacteriota bacterium | reverse complement strand
GGAGTGCACCATGAAGGTCCGACCACTGCACGACCGCATCATCGTCAAGCGGATCGAGGAAGGCGAGCAGAAGATCGGCGGGATCATCATCCCTGATACCGCCAAAGAGAAGCCCCAGCAGGGCAAAGTCATCGCGGCCGGCAACGGCAAGGTCAAAGACGACGGATCGCGCGTCGCCCTTGACGTCAAGGCTGGCGACACGATCCTGTTCGGAAAGTATTCCGGCCAGGAAATCAAGATCGAGGGTGACGAACACCTCATCATGCGCGAAGACGAGGTATTGGCGGTCGTTGAGTAGTGACCGGGACGTTCGAGCATCCGGGGAATGCGCCGGGGTCCGTCCCGGCACGAGGTTGATACATGGCAAAGCAGATCATTTACGGTGAACAGTCGCGGCAGGCCATCCTGCGCGGCGTCAACCAGCTGGCGGACGCCGTCAAGGTGACGCTCGGCCCCAAGGGCCGGAATGTCGTTCTCGACAAGAAATTCGGATCCCCCACGATCACCAAGGACGGCGTGACCGTCGCCAAGGAGATCGATCTGAAGGATCCGCTCGAGAACATGGGCGCGCAGATGGTGCGCGAGGTGGCGAGCAAGACGTCTGACATCGCGGGCGACGGCACGACGACGGCGACCGTGCTGGCGCAGGCGATCTATCGCGAGGGCGCCAAGAACGTCGTGGCCGGCGCCAACCCGATGGAGCTCAAGCGCGGGATCGAGAAGGCGGTCGAGGCGATCGTCGAATCGCTCAAGAAGCAGAGCAAGCCCGTCAAGGGCAACATGATCGGCCAGGTGGGCACGATCTCGGCGAACAACGACTCCACCATCGGCACGATCATCGCGCAGGCGATGGACAAGGTCGGCAAGGACGGCGTCATCACGGTCGAAGAGGCCAAGACGCTCGAGACGTCGCTCGACGTGGTCGAAGGTATGCAGTTCGATCGCGGCTATCTCTCGCCGTACTTCGTGACGGATCCGGAGCGCATGGAAGTGGTGCTCGAGAATCCCGTCATCCTGATCCACGAGAAGAAGATCAGCTCGATGAAGGACCTGCTGCCGGTGCTGGAGCAAGTGGCGCGGCTCGGCCGTCCGCTCGTGATCGTCGCGGAGGACGTCGAGGGTGAGGCGCTCGCGACGCTCGTCGTGAACAAGCTGCGGGGCACGCTCCAGGCTGCCGCGGTGAAGGCGCCAGGCTTCGGCGATCGCCGCAAGGCCATGCTCGAAGACATCGCCATCCTGACCGGCGGCAAGGCCATCACCGAAGACCTCGGCCTCAAGCTCGAGAACATCAAGCTCGAGGATCTGGGCAAGGCGAAGAAGGTCACCATCGACAAGGACAACACGACGATCGTCGAGGGTGGTGGCACGAGCGGCAACATCGAAGGCCGCGTGAAGCAGATTCGCGCGCAGATCGAAGACACGACCTCCGACTACGATCGCGAGAAGCTGCAGGAGCGGCTGGCCAAGCTCGTAGGCGGCGTTGCCGTCATCAAGGTCGGTGCGGCCACCGAGACTGAGATGAAGGAGAAGAAGGCGCGCGTCGAGGATGCCATGCACGCCACGAAAGCCGCCGTCGAAGAGGGCATCGTGCCCGGCGGCGGTGTGGCGCTCGTGCGCGCGGCCAAGGCGCTCGAGGGCCTCAAGCTGGAAGGCGATCAGGCGATTGGCCTGAACATCATCAAGCGGGCCATCGAGGAGCCGATGCGGTGGATCGCCACCAACGCGGGCCACGAGGGCTCCATCGTCGTCCAGAAGGTGAAGGACATGGACGCCGAGTCCGGGTTCAACGCGCTGACCGACACGTACGAGAACCTCGTGTCGGCGGGCGTCATCGACCCGGCCAAGGTGGTGCGCTCCGCGCTCCAGAACGCTTCGTCGATCGCCTCGCTCCTGCTGACGACCGAAGCCCTCGTCTCCGAGATCCCGGAAGACAAGAAGGATTCGGCGCCGGCGGGCGGCCCCGGCGGCGGCATGGGCGGAATGTACTAAGAAGGAAGCCAGGGGCTCGAGGGCCTGAGGGCTCGAGGGCTCGAGGGCCTGAGGGCTCGAGGGCCTGAGGGCTCGAGGGCTTGAGGGTGTTCCAATTCACGGGGCTGGCGGCGTCTGCTGCCAGCCCTTCTTTTTTGCACACCGCACCCGGACCTTTCGGCCGCACTTCTCTGCCGCATCTCTCGTCCGCACCTTCGGTCCGCACCTTTTCGTCCGCACCTGCCTGTTCATTCAGCTGAAGTGACCGCTGTGATATGTTGAGGTGGGTTAATTCGCACATGCCCCGCGCCCTCGCAGCGGTTCTGGTCGGCGCCCTCCTCCTTGCGCCTCGGCTGGCTTTGGCTCAGCAGCCGTCGGATTTCTTTACCGTCCGGTTTCAAGCCTATCTGGAAGCGCTGCGGCGGCAGGCCGGCATTCCGGGCATGTCGGTCGCGATGGTGCAGGACGGGGCGATCGTCTGGGAAGCGGGGCTCGGCTCTCAGGATCTCGAGAACGCCGTGCCGGCGTCACCCGACACGCCCTACTACGTCGGCGACCTCACGCAGACGCTGTCGGCGACACTCGTGCTCCAGTGCGTCGAGAACGGCACGATGACGCTCGACCATCACGTGTCCTTACCGCAGGCTGACGGCACGACCGTACAGGCGACCCTTCGGCAGCTGCTCAGCCACACTCGCCCGACCGACGGTCTCTTCGAGTACAGCCCTTCGCGCTTCACGGCACTCACCGGCGTTGTCACCACATGCTTCGACGATTCGTTCCGCGAGCGTCTCGTCCGGGGCATCATCGATCGCCTCGCGATGACCCGCACGGTGCCCGGTGTCGAAGTTGCCGCTGAACAGCCGTCCGAATTTCCAGATGAGCGCGTCGTGGCGTTCGCGGCGCTGGTGCCGCAGGTAGCCAAGGCGTATCAGGTCGACGAAAGCGGGCACGCAACGCTGTCAGCAATTCCCACCGATCCGCTGAACGCGTCGGTCGGTCTCATCACGACTGTCCGGGATCTGGCGAAGTTCGATGCGGCGCTCGATCAGGCCGTTCTGCTCCGTCCCGAGACCGTCATCGGCGCCTGGTCCGCCCGCGTCGGCGCAACCGGGCTTCCGCAACCCATGGGGCTCGGGTGGTTCTCGCAAATCGTGGATGGTCAGCCGGTCGTCTGGCATTTCGGGTACACGCCGAACGCATCATCGGCGCTGCTGCTGAAGCTGCCGAACCGGCACATCACGTTCATCCTGCTGGCCAACAGCGATGCGCTGAGCGCGCAGTTCTCTCTGGCCAGCGGCGATATCACGACGTCGCCGTTCGCGCAGCTGATTCTCAGCCTTCTGCGCTGACGGCGGCCGTGTCACCATTGCGCATGGGACTTCTCCCCATCCGCGGGCTTGGGCGTCGCCTTGTCCGCAGGGTCCGCTGCACGATCGCGGTGCTGGTGCTGCTGCTGCTCGCTGCGTCACCGGTCCGCGCCGACTGGTACTTCTCGCCGTTCATCGGGCTCAAGTTCGGAGGCGACACGACGCTCGTACAACCCGAGCCGAACGCGGCGTCGAGGAACAGACTCACGTACGGCGGCAGCGTGATGTGGCTTGGGAATGGTCTATTCGGTTTCGAGGCCGACCTTGGCTTCGTGCCCGATTATTTCAGCGGCGACTTGATCAATTCCAGGCCGCCGGGCGAGCCTCCGCAGTACGTGCCGCTCGTGCAATCGAGCCGGCTAACAACCTTCATGGGAAACGCCGTGATCGCGGCTCCATTGTCGTGGACGGGCTACTCGCTGCGCCCGTACGCGTCTGGTGGGCTCGGCATCCTCCGCGCGAGCCGTACGGATTTCAACGACGTGTTGTCCACGTCCACGACATTGAACGGGTTCAACATCGGCGGCGGCGCGATGGGCTTCGTCCGCCCCCACGTCGGCGTCAAATGGGATTTTCGCTACATCCGAGGCTGGGGACCGAGCGACCGCGGCGACTGTTTCGGCGGCTGCCGCCTGCACCTGTGGCGCGCGACGATGGGGCTGGTGCTCAGATACTAGTCGTGGGGATCGATCAGCGCAGTGTGAACGAGAGCTCGATGGTCACGAGCACCGGCACCGGTTGACCGAATCGAGTGCCGGGCATGAACTTCCACTGTTTCGCGGCCTTAATCGCTTCCTGATCGAGGCCGAAGACATTGTCGAGGGAACGGACGATCTGAACGTCGCCCACCGATCCATCCGGCAGCACCACGGCTTCGACCAGCACCTGGCCCTGCACCTTCGCCCGCATGGCGTCCGCCGTGTAGTTGGGACGCACCTGCGTCACGAGACGCGGAGACTCGACACCGTTGCCAGGCCGATAGGCACCGCCGCCGGTGCCGCCGCCGAATCCGGCACCGAGACCAGAGCCCTGGCCGGAGCCCATGCCCGTGCCCTGACCGGTGCCGCCACCGCCGCCGCTGCCACTTCCTTGCGAATCAGTGACGGCCGCGTTGATGCCCTCGAGCACACCCGGCAGCTGCTGCCCTGAATCGCCGAGTGTCTTTGCCGGAATCGTCAGTTCTTGGTCCGGCTTCGGCGGATCCGGCTGTTTGGGTGGCGTGGGCGTGACGTCAGGCTTCTTCACCGCCGGCACGCTGATCTTCTCTTTGCCGGTCACCTCGACCTGGCGAGGCGCCTCTTTGGTCTGATTACCGCCGCCTCCACCGCCGCCGCCGGGGCCGGGCTCGTTCAGCCACACGATCTTGTCGTTCAGGGTTTCCCGCTGGACCGGCGAGCCTATCTGCGGCCTCGGTCCGAAGAGTGTCATCAGTACGGCGAACAGCACCGCAGCGCCGTGGACGCCGAGCGCGCCCGCGAGCGAGTTGCTCATGCGCTTCGGCTCGCGCTCGAATGAGAAATGGAGCTCGGGCGGATGCAGGCCTTCGACCACTACGGCAAGGTGGCCGTCATCCGCTCGAACGCTCGATAAACCGTCGCCCACCTGTGACATCGCCAAAGGACGTACAGTCACGATTGTGCCACGAACGGGGGGCTGCGATGCAAGAAGACTGCCCCGCTCGAGAGGTGACGCTTTCTGTGAATTTGCTGCGGCGTCTGGAGCACCGGTCGTACGCAGTCCTCGTCCACCGCCTCCGAATTGCGACACTCTTTACCTTAGACGTCGCGCGCCCTGGTTCAGACGCGGCACCGCGTTCATGCCCGATTCATTGACACTGAGGGCGAATTGATGCGTGTGGCTGATGCTATGATCTGACGTGTTGTCGAGCGACCGCCGCCGGGCGGCCACACGGCAGGTGGAGGTTGTCCATGGGAAGTCTCGGCCTCCCCGAGATGCTGGTGATCCTCGTGATCCTGATGCTGATCTTCGGGGCGAATCGTCTGCCTGAAATCGGTCGCGGTCTGGGTAAGGGTATTCGCGGGTTCAAGGAAGCCACCCGCGACGGCATGAAAGACAACAGCGACACGTAGTCCTCGTCCCGGCCTCTCCGCTCTTCAAAGTACGACGCGCACGTCTCCGGTGCGCCGAGTGATGCGCTCGCGATCGAGGTACTCCAGCAGCGGGATCGCGTATTTGCGCGACATGCCATAGCGGTCTTTGAACGCCGCCACGTCGACGGTGGCGGCGGCAGCGCCGGTCTTCAAGCCGGCGACATCGTTCTTCAACCCCTGCAGAACGTCGTGGTGGAAATACAGCGTGTCGAGTTTCACGAGCACCTTCTGCCTGACGAGCAGGCCGAGGATGCGCGCAACCACAGCTGGCGCGAGCTGCAGCTTCGCGGGTAGGTCGGCAGTGTCTGGCGGTTTGAGCCCACCGTCCTTGACCGCAGCTTCGATCCGATCGCGAGCGATGATCTCTTCGGCAT